>JAGFJK010000373.1 GCA_024102795.1 Pirellulaceae bacterium | reverse complement strand
GAGCGAAAGGCGACAATCCACAGCTTCCACGCTACTTTCGCGGAGCGAAAGGCGACAATCCACAGCTTCCACGCTACTTTCGCGGAGCGAAAGGCGACAATCCACAGCTTCCACGCTACTTTCGTGGAGCGAAAGGCGACAATCCACAGCTTCCACGCTACTTTCGCGGAGCGAAAGGCGACAATCCACAGCTTCCACGCTACTTTCGTGGAGCGAAAGGCGACAATTCAGCTACCACGCTCTTTTCGCGGAGCCAATGGCTACTATCGCGGCCGCTGCTACTGTATCCGACGTGGGCCGGCAAAACTTGACGCGGGCCGGGCCTTCTGTCAGGCTGCCTGTGTCGTCGGGAAGGCGGGAAGGGTCCAACGACCAAGGGGATCGCCAGCATGAGATCTTGCGGACGATTGCTGCTGGCGGCTGCGTTCTGCTGGCTCCTGCTCGGAGCGGAACGGGGACGGGCCGACACGCCTGGCGAGTCCGGGCGCATCGAGCGGTTGCTGAGGCAGCTCGACGCCGACCGCTTCCTGGATCGCCAGGACGCTCAGCGACAACTGCTGGAGCTGGGCGACGCCGCCTTGCCCCAGTTGCTGCTGGTGCCGCCCGGCGTTTCGCGCGAACGCGAGCTGCGCCAGAAGGCCATCGCGCTGGCAATTCAGCGCCGATTCCTGAACGAAGGTTTCAGCCAACTGGCCGCCGAGCGGGACGAGCGGATCGACCTGGACCGGGCCATGTGGCTGGTCGCCCGGATTGTCGATCCGACCATCGCCTGGGAACCGCTCGACCGGCAACTAAGCTCGCTGGCCGACCAGGTTCAGGCTCGGCTGGGAGCCGGCGCCGACGCGAGCCGGGTGGAACCGGAGCGGGTGGTCGCGGCGATGCGGCAGGTGCTGTTCGTCGATTTTGGCCTGGCGGGCGCTCAAGCCACGTACGACCATCCCCACAGCAGCTCGCTGAAACACGTGCTGCAAAGCCGCCGCGGGCTGCCGATCCTGCTCTCGCACGTGATGATCTCGGTGGGCGAGCGGCTGGGCGTGCCGCTGGTCGGCCTGCAGGTCCCGGGCCGCTACATGGTCAAGTACGACGGCAGCCGGGCGCCGGAGGGCGTTCCCCGCCGCGACTTGATCATTGACCCGTTTGGAGGCGGGCAGGTGCTGAGTCCCGACGAACTGCAACGACTGCTGCCGGGGATCAGCCCGGAGAGACTGGCGGCCAGCCCCCGCCGCGATTCGGTCGTCCGGATGCTGCGGAACCTCGCGGCCGACTACCTGCAGATGGGTGACGAGGACCAGGCCAACGAGGTGCTGCGCTACCAGCGGATCATGGAAAGCGGCCCCGCGGACCAGCCGTAGAATCCGGCGGGCCCGCTGGCCCGGCCCACGGTACATTGACGGTTCGCCCGGCAACCTGTTAGACTCCGCCGGTTTCCGTAAGACTCATTCCGAGCGGAAAAGCCAGTATTTTCCGCTCTCATTCGCATTCGTCGTACCCAGGAAGGCAGGCACAGGCATGGCCAAGGCAAAAGCGGCAACCGCCGCCACGCGCATGATCTACTACTTCGGCAAGGACCTGACCGAGGGCCGCGGTCTGGGCAAGGATTTGCTGGGCGGCAAGGGGGCCAACCTGGCCGAGATGACCGGCATCGGCCTGCCCGTCCCCCCCGGCTTCACGATCACGACGGGGGTCTGCGCCCAGTATTACCAGAGCGGTCGGCGGTTGCCGGACGGCATGATGGACGCCGTCCAGAAGAACGTCCGCATGCTGGAGAAGGAACTGGACAAGGTCTTTGGCGACGACCGCCATCCGCTGCTGGTCTCTGTCCGCTCCGGCGCGGCGGTCAGTATGCCGGGCATGATGAACACCATCCTGAACCTGGGGCTGACCGACACCTCGGTCGTCGGCCTGGCCAACGCGACCAGTAATGAACGGTTCGCGTACGACGCCTACCGCCGGCTGATCAACATGTTCGGCGACGTGGTGATGGGCGTCGACCACCAGGTGTTCGAAGCCTGCTTCTCGCGCATCAAGCGGTCCTGCAACGCCGCGTCGGACACGGACGTCCCCACCGAGGGTCTGCGGAAGTTGTGCGAGGAATACAAGGAGATTTACCGCAAGCACACTGGCGAGCCGTTCCCGCAAGACCCGATGCGGCAGTTGGAGCTGGCGATCGAGGCCGTGTTCCGCAGTTGGAACACCGAGCGGGCGGTGAAGTACCGCGAAGTGGAAGGCATCCGCGGCCTGCTGGGAACGGCCGTCAACGTGCAGTCGATGGTCTTCGGCAACATGGGCGACGACTCCGGCACCGGCGTCGGCTTCACCCGCAACCCGACCACCGGCGAGAACAAGTTCTACGGCGAATTCCTGGTCAATGCCCAGGGCGAAGACGTGGTGGCCGGCATCCGCACGCCCACGTCGGTCGACGAGATGCCCAAGTGGAACCGCAGCATCTACCGCCAGTTGCTGGAGGTCAAGACGACCCTGGAAAACCACTACCGCGATATGCAGGACATCGAGTACACGATCGAGCGCGGCAAGCTGTACATGCTGCAGACGCGGACGGGCAAACGGACCGGCATGGCGGCGGTCAAGATCGCCTGCGACATGGTCCGCGAGGGGCTGATCGACGAGGAGAAGGCGACGCTGCGGATTCCGGCCGGCGACCTGACCCAACTGCTGTTGCCCGGATTCGATCCCGAAGCCAAGAAGACGGCCGAAGTGCTGACCAAGGGCCTGGCCGCCTCGCCCGGATCGGCCGTTGGCAAACTGGCATTCACGGCCGCCGAGGCGGTGCATCGCACGCAGGCGGGCGAGAAAGTGCTGCTGGTCCGCCGCGAAACCAGCCCCGAAGACATCGACGGGATGCACTGTGCCACGGGGATCCTGACCAGCACGGGTGGCCGCACCAGCCACGCCGCCGTGGTCGCCGTCGGCTGGGGGCGGTGCTGCGTGGCGGGCGCGGGCGAGATCATCATCGACGAAAAGGCCCGCAAGATCCGCGTCAACGGCAAGGTGTTCACCCACAACGACACGCTTTCCCTGGACGGCTCCACCGGCGAAGTCATGGCCGGCGAAGTGGCCACCACCACGCCCAAGCTGTCGGGCGATTTCGCCAAGGTGATGAAGTGGGCCGACAAGTACCGCACGCTCAACATCCGCACCAACGCCGATACGCCGCAGGACGCTCAGCGTGCTCGCGACTTCGGGGCCGAGGGGATCGGGCTCTGCCGGACCGAACACATGTTCTTTGAAGAGGACCGGATCACGCCGATGCGGGAGATGATCCTGGCCGAGACGCGCGAGGCTCGCGAGGCGGCTCTGGCCAAGCTGCTGCCGTTCCAGCGCGAGGACTTCATCGGCATCTTCACCGCCATGAAGGGCCTGCCGGTCACCATCCGGCTGCTCGACCCGCCGCTGCACGAGTTCCTGCCGCACGATGCCAAGAGCCAGGCCGAGGTGGCCCAGGTGCTGGGCGTGAAACCGTCCAAGGTCAAGGAACGGGTCACCCAACTGCACGAGGCGAACCCGATGCTGGGGCATCGCGGCTGCCGGCTCAGCGTCACCTACCCCGAAATCCTCGTGATGCAGGTCACGGCGATCGTGCAAGCCACGATCGCCTGCAAACGCAAGAAGATCGACGCGCATCCGGAAATCATGATCCCGCTGATCGGCACCGCCGCCGAACTGCGGCTGCTGCGCGACCTGACCGAGAAGACGATCGCCCAGGTCAAACAGGCGGAAGGCTACACGGGCGACCTGCACATCCTGATCGGCACGATGATCGAAATCCCGCGGGCCGCCTTGACCGCCGACGATGTGGCCCAGTACGCCGACTTCTTCAGCTTCGGCACGAACGACCTGACGCAAATGACGTTCGGCTACAGCCGCGACGACGTCAACAGCTTCCTGCCGGACTACCTGAAGGAGGAGTCCCAGATCCTGCACGCCGATCCGTTCCAGACATTGGATACCGGCGGTGTGGGGCAACTGGTCGAGATGGGTGTGGAGCGCGGCCGCAAGACCCGCTCCGACTTGAAGGTCGGGATCTGCGGCGAACACGGCGGCGACCCGGCGTCGATCAATTTCTGCCACAAGGTGGGATTGAACTACGTGAGCTGCTCGCCGTTCCGGGTGCCAATCGCCCGCCTGGCCGCCGCGCAGGCCGCGCTGCGTAATCGCAAGCCGTAACCCGGGTGGAGCGATTGTCCCCAATCGCTCTTGACGCTGAAACCAGCCCGGCCCCAAGGCCCGATTGGGGACAATCGGGCTACACATCTGGTGGAGCGATTGTCCTCAATCGCTCTTGCCGCTGAAACCAACCTGGCACCAAAGCCCGATTGAGGACAATCGGGCCACACACCTGGTGGAGCGATTGTCCCCAATCGCTCTTGACGCTGAAACCAGCCTGGCCCCAAAGCCCGATTGAGGACAATCGGGCTACACATCTGGTGGAGCGATTGTCCCCAATCGCTCTTGCCGCTGAAACCAGCCTGGCCCCAAGGCCCGATTGAGCGTCAGCCTGTAGTAGTGTGATAACCAGGCGGGGAAACCCGCCCGACTACTCGATTATGTCGTCGGTTGTTACCCTTGGATTCGACGTTTGTGGGTTTTCAATATGAGCAACCACCTCCAATCAACACCTTGCCCTGAGGCATACCATGATCACCAAGCTCTTTCGCGAAGATATAGGTTGAATTAAAAATGCGTGCAAAACCGCGTTCTTCGACGGACGCCAACTCAAATCCGAGCCGCACGCCAAGAGGCGTGTAGAATGAGTCGAGGTTTTCACGATGCTGGCTTCTGTTTAGCGACTCGTCAAAAACCACCTCTTCGTACTCGACGCCCGTTGCTGACGCGGTTTTGCGGACCACCTTATGAAGTTGAAGATCGAACTCTTCGCACCAATCCCATTCGTTCTCATCGCAATTACGCCACTCGATTGCAACCTCGTTGCCGAATAGATCGGCGATGATGGAACAAAACGTATCGGCACGTAGCAGCTTGTAGCTCACGGTTGTGTGCTGCTTCCTCGCGCTGTCAAAGACTTATTGGTTCATTGGTTAGTCGTTCTGCATGACCCGTACGTATTGCTCAGCCTTCAAGATCCTGATTGCCCGCTCCCTTGTGAGGGGATCTGCCGCCGTGCCCTTTGCGCGGAATGTCATTAGAACTCCAATGGCATCAGGACATTGTTCGGGTTCCGTCGTCTGGACGCCCTTTTGATTATTTAACGCACCCCGTACGTACGCGGCATCCGAGTACCCGCCGTGTAGCAAGACTTCAAGGGATCCATCATCGTGTTCTCTGATTTCATGGACTCTAACTCTCGCGCCTGCTGACTCGTATTCGATAGGAGTGAGACCAGCGATCATCAGAATCTGGCGATGTTCTTCAGGGGTCAGCGGATCAGGGGCGTTGCGAAGTGCGTCGTCGATCAATTGCGGACGGTCTAACGTTGACATCTTTTCAAATCGACGCGACACGACGAAACCAGAAACGCCATCGTCGTCATCGAGACGGATGTATTCCGCACCGAGGGGCGTTTGCAGGGCGGCTACGATTTTGTCTGGGAGTCCCACAGCACCATTCCGCTGGCCTTGAGCAGATCCGTCAAATCGTGTCGTCCTTCAAACGAGTTATCCTCTCGCCAGCGAAACGCTCGCAGGAGACATTCAACAGCGAGTCCGCTGCAGTACATCGACAACGCATAAGCATCCCCGTGCATCGACAGCGCTTGCGCCTGACGCATCCGATCCAAACTGGCCCGGTAGTAATCTCGATCTCGGAATTGCATTGTGAAGCAGCGCCAGCGTTCCGAACGCCGAACGAATTGCAGTTCATCCGGCGGCAGGACGCGGCCGGATAGATCGTACGTTGAACTTGGTCGCCCCCCCACTACTAGCCCCTACTAGCCCCGCGCCACGGACTATGTGAATTCTATTCGCTGGGGACTTGTGGTCGCAAGGGATTGCGGGGGCAGTACCAGAGTCGATCGTGGCTTGCGACTTGTGGCGAATCCTGAGATGACCCACCGTCCGCTGGACGACCGCACACGCTCAGTGTTGGCGAGGCTTCACTGGCGCATCCCCTGGCCTGAAATGACACGGTGCCGCGCCGAGCTACGACGCCCTGCGAGCCGCTTCCTCGGCTGGCAAAGTCGCTTCGTCGGCAACGCGCAAGGCGGACAGGCGGGGCATCCGTCGCTCCTGGATGAAACCCCGTTTGCCGCCCCGCAGGAACGAGCCGTACAAGGCCGCGGGGCCCTCGGTGAACCGGGCCGACAACTGCTCCAGCACCAGGTTCCAGCTCAATCCGCTGCGGTAGATCAGCCGGTAGGCTTCCTTGAGCTGCCGGATCTGCTCGGAATCGAATCCGTTCCGCCGCAAGCCGATCACGTTCAGGCCGACCACCAGGCTGCTCTTGCCGTCGACGGTCACGTAGGGCGGCACGTCATGTTTGATGTGGCCCTGGCCGCCGACCATGGCATAGGGCCCGATGCGGCAGAACTGGTGGACCGCCACGGCGCCCGACAAGTAGGCCCGATCGGCCACCGAAATGTGCCCGGCCAGCATCACGTTGTTGGCCAGGATCGTGTGGTTGCCGATGTGGCAGTCGTGCGCGATGTGCGCGTTGACCATGATCAGGTTGTTGTCGCCGACCGAGGTCACCTGGTCGGGAGTCAGACCCACGTGAATCGTGGCGTGTTCACGGATTGTGTTGCCGTGGCCGATTTCCAGCCGCCCGACCGCGTCGCCGGCCCGCAGATGCTGGGGACGGCCTCCCAGAATGGCCCCCTCGCACACCGTATTGTCCCGACCCAAGCGGGTGCCGGCCCGGATCACGACGTGGCTGGACAGCCGGCAGCCGTCTCCCAGGATCACGTCGTCTTCAACGACGCAGAACGGACCAATCTCGACGTCGCGACCGAGTTGAGCGCGGGGGCTGACAACCGACGTGGGGTGTACGGAGCTCACGATTTTCTCGCACCTGAATACCGTGGGGCCTGGGCGTTCTCGAGCGGCCGTCCCGGTGGAGGCTTCGGCTCGAACAGCCGGAATTTTTCTCAACGGTTCGTATCGGCTGGACGGGTTCTCCGGCTTAAGGCAAGTTGGTCGGTTTTTCGGATTTTTCCTCCGCGTCCCCGCACCTCCACTCCGCTCGGCCGGCGTCACTTGGTAAACTGGGGCGACACGGTGGACCATCAGGCAGATCAGACCCTCTGGGCGAGGGCCACATTCAGGGGAGTTGGCAGACATGGCGACGGCCGAAGCGCTCTACGCGAAAGGCGAGCAGCTTAAGGATGCTGGGCACTACGAGGAGGCGGCGGCGAAGTTCGAGCAGGCACTCCAGCAGGACGAAGCCTACGCCTTGGCCCATTTCGCGCTGGCCGTGGTCTACGGCAAACTGAACCGCCATGCCGACGCCGTGCGGCACGGGCAGCGAGCGTGCGAACTGGATCCGAACGATCCGTTTACTTTTACGGCGATGAGCGTCACGTACCAGCGGGCCTTTGCCGGCACGCAGGACATGCGCTACATCCAACTGGCGGAAGACGCCATGGCCCGCGCCCACATGCTGCAATCCCGGCCGCCACAGTAAGGAGGTCGTGCAACTTTTAAGTTGTGCTGACGAGGGAATTTGGCGTTGCAACCGAGGGGAACCTGGACGGCTTCCGCTTCGGCGAGCGCTCTCCTTTGATATCCCTTTGGCTCCCTCCCAAGCTTCGAGATCGTGCAGCTTTTAAGGCGTTGGTAACTCGGGATTTAGGGGGTGTGGATAGCGGGAACTTGGGACGGCCTCTGCTTCCGCGAGCTCTCCCCCCTTGAAATCCCTCTGGCTCCCTCCCCGCTTCGGGGAGGGAGCCAGAAGTGATTTGTGGGGTTTCCCGCGCCGGTTGGGAAACCGGATCGAATAGTCGACCAAAATATCCTGAAACTTGCTGGCAAAGGACTTAAGAGCTACACGATCTCTAAGGCGGGACAGTAAGACGGGACGGGCCATTCTCGTGGCCACACGAAGCCCGAAGCGTCAGCGAGGGAGGCCCGCGGACGATTTTCGCTCACCTTCCCCGCGTGGTAAGGATCGATTCCAAGCGGCGCTGTACATCTACGCCAGGCAGAGGTGCTCCCAGGCGTCCAGCAGCAGGCTGGCGGCACGGTCGATCTCTTCCTCCGACGTGTACCAGCCGACGCTCAGCCGGACCGTGCCGCGGGCCTGCTCCGGAGATACGCCCATCGCCCGCAGCGTGTCGGACATGCGTGTTACACCGCTGTGGCATGCCGCGCCAGTGGACGCGCAGAGTTCCGGGATGCGGTCCAGCAGGTCGCTGCCGGCAACCCGCGGAAAGTTCACGCTCAGCGTGTTCGGCAACCGCTCGGCGCCCTCCCCGTGGACCGCAAGTTCCTGCCCAATTCCAGCGCGAAGCTGCTCCAGCAGGCGGTCGCGGAGCGCGGCCAGTCGCCGCATCGAATCGTCCAGCGCCTTGCGGGTCAGTTGCAGCGCCTGCCCCAGAGCGACGATGTAAGGCACGTTTTCCGTCCCCGCCCGCAGTCCGCCCTCATGACCGGCCCCGTGCAGCAGCGGTTCCAGTTGCACGCCCTGGCGGACGAACAGGGCGCCGACCCCCTTGGGCGCGTACAGCTTGTGCCCGGCGATCGTCAACAGATCGACGCCCAGTTCGTGGACCGAGGTGCGGATCTTGCCGACGCTTTGAGCGGCATCGGTGTGCAGCAACACGCCGCGTTCCCGGCAGATTTCGCTGATCGCACGCAGCGGCTGGACCGTGCCCACTTCGTTGTTGGCGTGCATGATGCTGACCAGCCGCGTGTCGGCCCGCAAAGCGGCTTGCACGGCATCCGGTTCCACAACCCCCTGACCGTTGCAGGGGACCAACGTCAGGTCGTAACCCAGGCGCTCCAGGAATCGGGCGGGCTGCCGGATGGCCGGATGTTCGATCGCCGAGATCACCAGATGCCCGCCGGCACTCGGCAGTTGCCGCAGCAAAGTGCCCTTGAGCGCCGTGTTGTTGCTTTCGGTGCCGCCCGAGGTGAAAACGACTTCGTCGGTGTCGCAGCCCAGCACCGCGGCGACCTTGGAGCGGGCGTCGCTGATCGCCTCGTGGCAGGCCAGCCCCAGGGCGTGGTTGCTGGACGGATTGCCGAAGTGCCGGCTCAAGAACGGCTCCATCGCCTCCTGGACGCTGGGAGCGATGGGAGTCGTCGCGTTGTAATCGAGATAGATGTGCCGCATGAATTCGAGTCACCCGCCTGGACTCCGGCCCGCGCCAGCCCCGCCGGCACGCGCCTACAGCTTAGGCTCACACCGGCCCGCCGAACAGGTCCCGCAGAACAGGTCCCGCAGAGCAGGTCCCGCCGGTGGCCCGAGCGGGTCGCGTCCCACGGGAGCAGGCGGACTTGCGGAGCAGATCGATTTTCAGGGGCAACTGGCCGGCGTTTCGCCGGGCATGCAGCCAGCTTCCTCGGCGCAACACTCCGCCAGCGTCTTGACGTTCAGAGCGCTGATCGCTTCGGCCAGGTCGGCCAATTCGGCGACCGTCGCGTTGCGGACCGCCCCCAGGCCGCCAATGATGCCGATCACCAGGACCGTGATCAGCAGGATCCACTCCAGCGTCAGCACTCCGCGACGCCGCTGGCGAAGTCGCCGGTTGTTTCGAGTCAGCCCATTCATGATCTTGAAGTTCTCGTCTTGAAGAAGTTCGTACCGGACCGCCGCGTTGCACGTTGCCCGATCACCGGGCCCCGTCTCACGCATACGCTGTACCAAAACCCGTGGGAATCGCCCCCTGGCAAGCGACGAACTCTGGAAAGGTATTACTACTGAATGACTTACCGCACGCGATTGGTCGCCCGCATTTCAGCCCGCCGCGGCGGCGGGTTTCACGCTTGAAACGCCGCCGGCCGCCGCACGTATGATTTTTGCAACAGGCGTGCCGCAGGCTGAACATGCCACGCCCGCGCTGTCCCGCCGTCGCCCTCGCCAGGATGTTCCGCAAGTTGTCTCGGTCAAGCGTTCCTTGCGCGGCGGGCGCTCCGCTTCGTCCGTCAATTACCCCTCGCTCGTCCGCTGGCGCTGTCAGCCACCGGCTCCCGACAGCCGGCCCAACACCAGTTCCGCCACCGCCGTGAAAGGGGCCGCGTAAACCAGGATCAACATGAACGCGCCCAGGTAGGCCAGCTTCAGCCAGCGCGCTCGCGCTTCGCACTGAGCCAACCCCAGCAGCATCAGCGTCCAGCCGAAGCCCACCACCGGGGCAATCGCGTACGTGGTCACTCCGAACAGCAGTAGCGAGGCGTTGCGGATCACCGCCACTCGCCGGCCGTGTGGCCAGAGGAACGCCGCTGCCAGCACCAGCTCGATCAGGATCGTCCACCAGGTCAGCACCTGAGCCAGGGGACGCACCACTTCGTTGCCGGCCAGCACCACGGTCTCCACGGGCAGGCCGCGAACGTGGCCTTCGGTCAGCAGTTGGACAAGCTGCCGGTTATCCAGCAGCGTCTGCCGGGATATGGCCGACAACTGGCCGGCGAAATCGGCGAACCGCTGGTCGACCAGCAGCGTGTATTCGAAAAACGAACCGTCCAGGTACTGCGGATTGATCGCCTTCCAGAACACGGCCCAGGCCATGCACAGACCGATCAGCAACCGGGACGTCACCGCCAGCGCTCGAGCCTGCTGCCCGGCGGGCAGCGTGAACACGCTGCACAACATCAGGCACCAGTAGCCGATCATGTACTTGTGATTGTCGGCCGACTCCCAGTTCAGGTAAACCGTCGCTCCGACCATGGTCGCCGCCAGGTACCATACGGCCGGTTGGCGGAGCAGCGGGCGAAACACCAGCCCGGCAACACACAGCAGCGTCAGCGGGAACTGCAAGTACCAGACTTGCGGAGCGTGCAGCAGCAGCAGCATGACCGACAGCAGCGGCAGGACTTCCAGCGGGTCCAGGTTGGGCACCCGGCCGATGGCCTGGCGCAGGCGACGAGTCCAGGCGATGCCAGCCATTATGCGTCTCCTTGAGTGGCCGCCTCGGCGGCCAGCGATTTCCGTCCCCGAAGTCGCCGGGTCGCGGAGTCGTATTCGAAACGCCACAGTTCCACCCGCACCGACTGGACGGCCAGCCGCGGACCAGCCGGGTCACTGCCGGCGGCCGGTTCGACTTCGAGCGGACTGCCGAACGGCGGCGAGGGGATCTCCGGCCGCAACCCGCTGGGGTGCAAGTCGCCGGCCTCGACCGGCCGCGGTCCGGACTGCATCGCCAGCCCGACGGCAATCGCCTCCCAGTGCTGTCGCGCGTCGCGCCACGGCTGGGCGGCCAGGTCGGCGGCCAGCTCGTCGAGTTGAGACTGGTTGGGAGCGGCTCGCAGCACGGTGACTCGCTTTTCCCACCGCGAGGGAATCGCCACGGGAATCTCGCCATCGGCGGTTACCAGGTAGCATCGCAGATAGCGTGCCGCCCGCTCGTCGATCGTCGAAAACATGCCGAAACCGCCGCCCTTCCAAGGCGTCTGGTCGTGCCAGTAGACCCGGTAGACGTGCAGCAACGCGACCACGCACAGACAGGCGGGCACCAGTGCCACGCGGCGGACGAAACGCCGCCGGTCGGCGGTCGGCGCGAGGACCACAGCAGCCATATTTGCCTTCCAGCCAGCGAAGAGGGTTGAACTCGGGCCGCCCGCCAAGTGCGGTGCCCGATCAACTATAGGTCGCCTCTCTGGCCCAGGCGCTGCCGCTGATACGTGCCGCTGGTCACTCGCCGCACCCAATCGCCGTGTTCCAGATACCAGCGGACGGTCATCTCCAGGCCGCTGGTGAAATCGTGCTTTCGCCGCCACCCCAGGCGCTGCTCGGCCTTGGACGAGTCGACGGCGTAGCGGCGGTCGTGGCCCGGCCGATCCGGCACGAACCGGATCAACACTTCGCACGGCAGATGCGGCAGATCCGGCCGCAGGCGGTCCACGGTCCGGCAGATCGCTCGCACGACTTCCAGGTTGGCCAGCTCGCAGTTGCCGCCCAGATTGTAAACCTCGCCCGGCTCGCCCCGTTCCAGTGCCAGCCGCAGGGCCCGGCAATGGTCCTCCACGTGCAGCCAGTCGCGGACGTGCCCGCCATCGCCGTAGACCGGGAGCGGCCGGCCTTCGAGCGCGTTGAGCGTGACGAGCGGAATCAGCTTTTCGGGAAACTGGTAAGGGCCGTAGTTGTTCGAGCAGTTGGTGATGATGGCCGGCAGCCCATAGGTCCGCTGGTAGGCCCGCACGAAATGGTCGGCCGCCGCTTTCGAAGCGGCATAAGGCGAGTTGGGAGCGTACGGGCTGCGCTCGCAAAAACGCCCCTGGTCGCCCAGGCTGCCGTACACCTCGTCGGTCGACACGTGCACCAGCCGGAACGCCGATCGCCGCGGTTCGGGCAGTTGCAGCCAGTATTCCAGTGTCGCTTCCAGAAGTTGAAAGGTGCCCACCACGTTGGTCTGGACGAATGGCGCTGGCCCGTCGATCGACCGGTCCACGTGGGATTCGGCCGCGAAATGGACCACCGCACGCACATCGTGCCGTCGCAACAGCTCGGCCAGCAGCCGTCCATCCGCCACGTCGCCCAGTTGAAATGCCAGGCGCGGCGACGAATCCAGAGCCGGCAGCGAATCCAGGTTGCCCGCATAGGTCAGCTTGTCCAGCACCACCAGCGGTTCGGGCGACTCGTCCGACAGCCACTGCCGGACGAAACAACTACCGATAAAGCCGGCCCCGCCGGTTACGAGGATCGTCATGAGTTTGCGGTTCAGGTGAAACTGGGAAACTACGAAACGTGGGCGCCGTCAATACGGGCAACCCGGGACGGCCCTGCGGACACCGCAAATTCATTATGACCGCTACAACCACTTTTTCCGATGCTGATTAGGAGCTATCTCGACCGCAAACCAAACCACGGGGACACACCGCATGCCACCGCCCGACTTTGGCGAGCGGGGGGCGTCAGCCCCCTGTTTCTCGGCGCCCCACGTTGGCGAGCGGGGGGCGTCAGCCCCCTGTTTCTCGGCGCCCCACGTTGGCAAACGGGGGGCGTCAGCCCCCTGTTTCTGGCCGCTCACAACGCTCGCCCTGTTTCTCCTCCTGCTGGCGTGGCCGGCGACCAACGTGCGCGCGCAGACCTGGCAGTTGACCAATGATCCGCCGGTCAGCGAGTCTCAGCCGCTTCCCGCAGTCAGCGCCGCCGCTTATCAACAGCCTGACGACGGACAACCGCTGGAGATCCCCGAGACAGTCGTCCAGGGAGAACCGGGCGGCGAATCGGCCGATCTGGGGCAGTCCCAACCGGTGCAGGCGCCGACGGGCAACGAGCGGCCGCTGTCCGAGACGGCCAGTTCGGTCACGGTCCTCACGCGCGAGGACATTCAACGCACGGCTCAAAACACCGTGGCCGAAGTGCTCCGGGGGACCGTCGGCCTGGACGTCGTGCGCCAGGGCGGGCCAGGCGGTGTGACCTCGGTGTTCCTCCGCGGAGCGAACTCGCAGCAGACCAAGGTGCTGATCGACGGGATGCCAGTGAACGATCCCAGCAACGCCACGCGCGGTTTCGATTTCTCGACCCTGCTGACGGACAACATCGAACGGATCGAGGTGCTGCGCGGGCCGCAGAGCATCCTTTACGGATCGGACGCGATCGGCGGCGTGGTGAACATCATCACGCGCCGCGGCGAGGGACCGCCGCAGGCCCGCTTTCGACTGAACGGCGGCAGCTTCGGCACCGCGGATCAGGCCGTCAGCGTTTCGGGCGGCAATGCCAGCCGATACTACTCCCTGGACGCGGCCTTCCTGCATACCGACGGCATCAGCGCCGCCAGCTCGCGGCTGGGCAACACCGAGCGGGACCGGTATCAGAACCTGACGCTGTCCGGGCGAGTGGGCTGGAACCCCCGCGAGAACCTGAATATCGACTACTCGATCCGCTACACCGACGCCGACGCCGAGATCGATCAATTCGACTTTCTGACCGGACTGCCGACCGATGCCTTTCCTGGCGCGAACCTGACCCGCGCGCTCTACAACCGGCTGCAGTTCCAACTGGCTCAGTTGGACGGTACGCTCACTCACACGGTCAGCCTGAATCTGACGGACTACGCCCGGCGGGACACCAGCGCCTTCGCCTTCGTTCCCGCCTTCGACGGGCAGACACGGACGGTCAACTATCGAGCGGACCTGTTGCTGACCGAAAACAACACGTTCTCGGTCGGCACGGGCTACTTGAACGAGGACGCGGCGACCGACGCCGCGTACTCGCAGCACAACGCGCACGTGTTCCTGCTGGACGAGCAGCAGTGGGGCGAGCGGTTTTACTTGACGTTCGGCTACCGCTGGGACGACTGGAACACGGCCGGCCCGGCCCAGAC
The DNA here is from genome assembly GCA_024102795.1 of Pirellulaceae bacterium. Classification (GTDB taxonomy): domain Bacteria; phylum Planctomycetota; class Planctomycetia; order Pirellulales; family Pirellulaceae; genus JAGFJK01. The sequence continues at coordinate 20,223 of JAGFJK010000373.1, read as the reverse complement.
CTACCGGCTGACCGGCTTGCTGCGGTTCGACGAAACGGGCACCGCGGTCCGCAGTTCGCTGGGGACCGGCTTCCGAGCGCCCGCGCTGGCCGAGAACCTGTTCGAGTTCGGCAACCCCGACCTGCGGCCCGAACAAAGTCGCGGCTGGGACGTGGGCCTCGAACAGCAGTTGTTCGGCGATCGGGTGCTGTTGAGCGGTACGTACTTCCGCAACGACTTTACGGATCTGATCGTGTTCGACTTCAACACCTTCTCGCTGCAAAACGTGGGCCGGGCGCGGACGTCGGGCGTCGAGGTGGTGGCCAACTGGCAGGCCGACGCGAAGACGACCCTGGGGGCCACGTACACACTGACCGACACGCTGGACCTGGACGCCGATCGGCCGCTCTTGCGGCGTCCTCGCGACAAGGCCAGCTTGCAAATCCACCGCCGCCTGTGCTGCGATCGGGCACTGCTGAGCGGCTATCTGCTGTACGTCGGCGACCGGCTCGACACGGGCGACGCGGTGCTGGACCGCTACCTGACGGTCAACGTCTCGGGGCACTACGAGCTGACGCCCACCTGCCGCCTGATCTTCCGCGGCGACAACCTGTTCGACGAGCAGTACGAGGAGGTGAACGGCTTCGGGACACCTGGCATTTCGGGTTACGGCGGTCTCTCACTGGTGTGGTAGCCGGCTTGTCGTCCCTCTCCCCCCGGCCGCTCGTTTGCATCTATAATCATGGATGCGAATTGCCGGGGAGTCGGATGGCGTGGCGAGCGTCGTTGTGGCGCCGCCGCGAACGGCCGAGTGGAGATCGACGCGAATGATTTGGAACTTGATTCCGGCCAATGTGCGCCGGGTTAGCCGTGTTGCCGGGTTGTGGCTGGTCGCGGCGAGCTGGCTGGGCCTGGTGGCAGGTCCGGCGGCGTCCGCCGAACCCGAAGCGCCGCCCAACGCAGCGCTGTTCGAGCAAAAGATCCGCCCGTTGCTGGCCCGGCATTGCCTGAAGTGCCATGGCGAGGAAAAGCAGGAGTCGGACCTGCGGCTGGATACGTGGGAGGGAATGGCCAGCGGCGGCGTTTCGGGGCCGGCCGTGGTTCCCGGCGAGCCGGGCCAAAGCCTGCTGATGACGGCCATCAGCTACCAGGAAGACGACTTGCAGATGCCGCCGGATCGCAAGTTGTCGGACGAGGAACTGGCGCTCTTCCGCCGCTGGATCGAAGCGGGCGCGCCGCATCCGGACGCTCGAGGCGCCGCTTCCCCCGCCGCCAGCTCACGGTACCGCATCGACCTGGAACAGGCGCGACGGTTCTGGTCGTTTGTTCCGCCCCGGATGCCCGACTTGCCCGCGGTCACCGATACCACCTGGCCCGCCAACGAACTGGACCACTTCATCCTGGCGGAACTGGAACGTGCCGGTTTGCGGCCGTCGCCGGCGGCGACGCGGGGCACCTGGTTGCGGCGGGTAACCTTCGACCTGACGGGCCTGCCGCCAACGCCGGAGGAATTGGCCGCGTTTGAGGACGACCAGCGGGCCGACGCCTACGAGCGGGCCGTGGACCGCCTGCTCGCCTCGCCGCACTACGGTGTGCGCTGGGGACGCCACTGGCTCGACGTGGCTCGCTACTCCGACTCGAACGGCCTGGACGAGAACATCGCCCACGGCAACGCCTGGCGGTACCGCGATTATGTCATCGCGGCCTGGAACCAGGACAAGCCGTACGATCGGTTCCTGGCCGAGCAACTGGCCGGCGATCAGTTGCCGGCGGCCAGCGACGCCGAGCGGCGGGATCAGGCGACGGCCACCGGCTTTCTGTCGCTGGGACCCAAGGTGCTGGCCGAAGTCGATGAGACCAAAATGGAAATGGACATCATCGACGAACAGATCAGCACCCTCGGCACGGCCGTCCTGGGACTTACTTTCGGTTGTGCCCGCTGCCACGACCACAAATTCGACCCGATCACGATGCGCGACTATTACGCGCTGGCCGGGATCTTCAAGAGCACGCGGACGATGGAGCACTTTCGCAAGATCGCCCGCTGGAACGAAGTTTCGATTGCCTCGTCCGACCAGCAGCAACAGGCGGACGAACACCAGCGCCGGGTGGCGGCTCAGGAACAGGCCATCCAGCAACTGGTCGCCGACGCGAACCAGCAACTGCTGAAGTCTGCCGAACCGGGGGCGACGGTACCCAAGGACGCCGAGGCCAAATATCCGGAGGAAACGCGCAGCCAATTGAAGGCCTTGCGGGATGAGCTCAAGCTGCTGCAGAGCCAGGCGCCGCAGTTGCCGACGGCGATGGGCGTTTGCGACCGCGAGATCAGCAACGTTCCGATCCACGTGCGCGGCAGCCATTTGACGTTGGGCGAGGTGATTCCGCGCGGCTTCCCGCAGGTGCTGGCGGATGACGAGCCGGTGGAGCTTGCCGAGCAGACCAGTGGGCGCCGGGAGCTGGCCGAGTGGCTGACGGATCCGGGCCATCCGCTGACCAGCCGCGTGATCGTCAACCGCGTCTGGCGCTGGCACTTCGGGCAGGGCATCTGCCGTTCGACCGACAACCTTGGCCAGCTTGGGACTCGCCCGACGCATCCCGAACTGCTGGACTGGCTGGCGGTCCGCTTCCAGCGTGACGGCTGGTCGCTGAAGCAACTGCACCGCCTGATCGTGCTTTCCAGCACCTACCGTACCAGCAGTCTGGCCGAACCGCTGGCGCGCCAGAAGGATCCCGACAATCGCTTGCTGGCCCGCTTCCCCTTGCGGCGGCTGGAGGCCGAGGCGATCCGCGACGCGCTGCTGTTCGTCTCGGGCAAGCTGGACCAGCGGTTGGGCGGTTCGCTGCTGCACGTGGGCAACCGGGAATTCTTTTTCGACCACACCTCGAAGGATGGCACGAAGTACGACAGCCGGCAGCGCAGCGTTTACCTGCCCGTGGTGCGAAACAACCTGTACGACGTGTTTCAGTTGTTCGATTTCGCGGATGCCAGCGTGTCGAACGGCGACCGCAGTTCGACGACGATCGCTCCCCAGGCCCTGTTCATGATGAACAGCCCGCTGGTCATCGAGGCATCTGCGGCGCTGGCCGATCGTCTGTTGAGCGGCGAAGAGCTGTCGGACGATCAGCGGGTGGAGCAGTTGTATCGGCTGGCCTATGGTCGCGGGGCGACGGCCGAGGAACGGGAGCAGTTCGCGGCCGAGCTGACACAACTGATTGACCTGGTACGCGAGGAGGCCGGGGAAGACAAGATGCCGGAAGCGGCCGCTCGCCGGCAAGCCTGGCAAGTGATGTGCCAGGCGGTGCTGGCGGCCAACGAGTTCATTTACTTGAGGTAGGGCGGGGCCGGCATCTTCACGTTCCCGCGAAGCAACCGGCCACCGGAGAATCGCATGCCTGCCCGACCCAGGGAACTCGCCGCCCAGTCACTCCCCCGACTTGTCGCACTCTTTGCGGTGGTCGCCGCGGCGGTATGGTCCGTCGGCTCGCCGATCACGGCACACTCCGCGGAATCCACCAGGGCGCCCAATATCGTGCTTTTGCTGGCCGATGATCTGGGTTATGGCGAAACGGGTTGTCAGGGCGGCCGGGACATCCCGACTCCGCGGATCGACCAGCTCGCGGCCGAGGGCGTGCGCTTCACCGACGGCTACGTGACCGCGCCGTTCTGTGCCGCCTCGCGCGCCGGACTGCTGACCGGCCGCTACCAGACGCGGTTTGGTTTTGAGTTCAATCCAATCGGCGCTCGCAACGAGCAGCCGGGGGTCGGATTGCCGCCTGGCGAATCAACGATTGCGCACCTGCTGCGCGACGGAGGCTACGCGACGGCCCTGATCGGCAAGTGGCATCTGGGCGGCACGGCACCATTCCACCCGCAGCGGCGCGGATTCGACCAGTTTTACGGCTTTCTGCATGAGGGGCACTATTTTGTGCCGCCTCCCTGGGAGGGCGTCACCACCTGGCTCCGCCGCAAGGCTCTGCCCGATGGCTCGCGCGGTCGCTGGACGAGCGGCGACGGTCGAGTGATCTGGTCGACCCACATGGGCCACAACGAACCGGATTACGACGCCAACAACCCGATCTTGCGCAACAGCCAGCCGGTGGCCGAAAGCGAGTACCTGACGGATGCCTTGACGCGCGAGGCCGAGTCGTTCATCGATCGGCACGCCGGGCAGCCGTTCTTTCTGCTGCTGTCGTACAACGCCGTGCATAGTCCGCTGCAGGCCACCGACCGCTTGCTCGCCCGCTTCAATACCATCGGCGACATCCAGCGGCGGATCTTCGCCGCCATGCTGGCCCATCTGGACGAGAGCGTGGGACGGGTGCTGGACAAGTTGCGCGAGCGGAACCTGGACCGCGACACGCTGGTCGTGCTGCTGAGCGACAATGGCGGCCCGACGCGCGAACTCACCAGCAGCAACCGGCCGCTGCGGGGCGAGAAAGGCCAGTTGTATGAAGGCGGGATCCGGGTCCCGTTCCTGGCTCGTTGGCCCGGGCAGTTGCCGGCAGGCCAGGTCTGCTCGCGGCCCGTCAGCTCGCTGGACCTGGTCCCCACGTTCCTGGCGGCGGCTCGCATCCAGCCGGCCGACAATCCGCGCCTGGACGGGGTCGAGCTGCGGTCCTTGCTGGCGGCCGGCGAAGACGCGACCGCGGACGACGCGCCGCGGACCTTGTTCTGGCGAGTTGGTGCGCGGCACGCGCTGCGGCACGGCGACTGGAAACTGGTCCGGCACGGTTCCTCCGGCGATCCGCCGCCCGACTGGGAACTGTACGACCTGGCGGGCGATGCCGGCGAAAGCCGCGACCTGGCCCGGCAGCGGCCCGATGTGGTCCGGGAACTGGCGGAACGCTGGCAGGAATTGAACGCTCAGATGGTCGAACCGCTCTGGCGGTAGCTCGGATGCCGCGGCGAAATCCCACTGCACGTGATGCGAAAGCTCCCCCGATGATGCAACTGATGGTACCACACCACTTGGATGTCCCATGCAGCCCGACGCGTAAGCGAGGGAAGACCTTCTACGAGTCGGCTACTCTGGCGCTGCTGCTGTGGTCGCTGGCCGCGACCCCGATCCCGGCACAGCAGCCGGCGACGATCGACGCGAGTTCGAATACGCAGCCAGAGTCCGTTGCCCGCCTGAGTGCCGCCGTGGCGGCCGCCGGCATGCGGTTGCCCGCGGGCTTTGCCGTGGACGTGTTCGCCTCCGAGCCGCAGGTGCAGCAGCCAATCGCCATGACCTTCGACGCCCGCGGGCGGTTGTGGGTGGCGGAGAACTACACCTATGCCGAACGCGAGGCGAATTACGACCTGCGGTACCGCGACCGGATCGTGATCCTGGCCGACACTGACGGCGACGGGCGAGCGGACCAGCGGCGCGTGTTCTGGGACCAGGCGCAGCGACTGACCAGCGTGGAAGTCGGCTTCGGAGGCGTGTGGGCTCTGTGCCCGCCGCACCTGCTGTTCATTCCCGATCGCGACGCCGACGACGTGCCGGATGGCGAGCCGCAAGTGGTGCTCGATGGCTGGGACGCATCCGAGGCGCGGCACAACTTCGTCAACGGCCTGAAGTGGGGCCCCGACGGTTGGCTGTACGGCCGCAACGGAATTCTGGCCACGTCGCGAATCGGCGTGCCGGGATGTTCCGACCTGGAGCGGCAGCCGATGAACTGCGGCATCTGGCGGTTTCATCCGGTGCAGCGCCGCTTTGAAGTTGTCTGCCACGGAACGACCAATCCCTGGGGCAGCGACTGGGACCGTCACGGGCAGATGTTCTTCATCAACACCGTCATCGGCCACCTCTGGCACGCCGTGCCGGGAGCTCACCTGGAACGGATGTATGGCGAGGACCTGAACCCGTACGTGTACGAGCTGATCGGCCAGACGGCCGACCACGTGCATTGGGACGCGGGCCGCGAGAAATGGTCGGACGTACGTAACCAGGGAGTGAGCGAGGCTTCGAGCCGCCTGGGCGGCGGCCACGCCCACAGCGGCCTGATGATCTACCAGGGCGATCAATGGCCCGCCGAGTACCGCGGCCAGGCATTCACCGTCAACCTGCACGGACTCCGCGTGAACCGCGACCGGCTGCAACGCGACGGGGCCACGTATACCGGGCGGCATGAACCCGATTTCCTGACCGTGGCCGACCCCTGGTTCCGCGGTTTGGAACTGCTGGCTGGTCCCGATGGCGCCGTGTACCTGATGGACTGGTCGGATATCGGCGAATGCCACGAGAACGACGGCGTGCATCGCACATCGGGACGGATCTACAGGATTCGCCACGGCCAGTCGCGCGGCGCGACTGCCGACCTGTCGCAAGCGGCGGATGACGAGCTGGTGCGATTGCAGCGGCACGCCAATGAGTGGCACGCGCGTCAGGCCCGGCAGCAGTTGCAGCAGCGGGCGGCGGCCGGAGCCGATCTGTCCGAGGCCGCCCGGCAACTCCACCTGCAGTATGCCAGCGAAACAGACGAGGTCCACCAATTGCGGCAACTCTGGTGCCTGCACGCCATCGGGGCGCTGGAAGCCGGCTGGTTGCTCGAACAACTGGCTCATCCCAGCGAGCACGTGCGGGTGTGGGCCATTCAGTTGCTGGTCGAAACGTCGCCCGTTGCGCAGGCCGTCGCAGAGAAGCTGGCGAGCCTGGCGGAACGGGAAACGTCGGGCCTGGTGCTCACATACCTGGCGTCGGCTTTGCAGCGATTGCCGCACGACCAGCGGTGGGAGCTGGCACGGCGGTTGGTGGGGCACGAGCAGTTCGCCGACGACCGCACGCTGCCGCTGATGATCTGGTACGGTGTCGAACCGATCGTGGCGGGCGCGCCGGAGCGGGCCGCGGAGCTGGTGTCGCAATCGCGAATGCCGCGAGTCAACCGGCTGGTCGCTCGCCGCGTTGCCTCGCTGCTGGACCAGCAGCCGCAGGCAGCCGATGCGCTGACTCGCCAGGCCGCCACTTCATTCGACGCGGCGCAGCGCCAGGCGGTTGTGCGGGGAATGGCCGAGGCGCTGCGCGGCTGGCTGCGCGCTCCGCAACCCGCCGGCTGGCCGCAATTGGCCGCGACCGTCCAGCGCCACGACCCGGTGGATGTGCGGGATCAGCTTCGCGAGGTGTCGCTGGTGTTTGGCGACGGCCGAGCGCTGGACGAACTGCGGCGAATGGTCGGCGACGGCTCGCTGCCGCTCGAAACGCGGCGGAGCGCCATTCGAGCGTTGGCCGATGCCCGCAGCCCCGACTTGCCCCAACTGGTGAGCGGCCTGCTGGCCGACCGCGAACTGGGCGTGTCGGCCGTCCGCGCGCTGGGAGTCAGCGGCAGCGACGACACGGCCGGGCTGTTGCTGTCCAAGTACGGCCAGATGCGAACCGCGGCCCGCGAGGCAACGATCGAAGTGCTGGCCTCGCGCCCCGCCACCGCGTCCGTACTGCTCGCGGCCGTCGCCGCCGGGACAGTTCGCCGGGAGGAGGTCAGTCCGTTTGTGCTGCGGCAAATGCAGTTGCTGGGCGATGAGAGTCTGTCGGACGAGGTGGCGCGGCTCTGGCCCGATCTGCGGTTGCTGGCCGAGGATAAACTGGCGCAAATCGCCGAGTGGCGCCAGCGGTTGTCGGCCGCCGACTTGTCCACGGCCGATGCCGCACGGGGCCGGCTGGTCTTTCGGGAAGCCTGCGGCAAGTGCCACAAACTGTTCGGCGACGGGGGCGCGATTGGTCCCGATTTGACCGGCGCCCAGCGAACGAACGTCAACTACTGGCTCGAAAACATCTTCGACCCGTCGGGGCAGGTTGCCGCCAGTTTTCGGATGTCGGTCGTCGTGCTCGCCGATGGCCGCGTGCTGAACGGAGTGCTGGGTGGCGAGTCGGGACGCACGGTATCGCTGCAGACACCGCAGGAAAAGCTGACGATCGACCGCGACGCGGTGGAACAGATCCAGAGCTCGAACCTGTCGTTGATGCCCGACGGGCTGCTGAACAACCTGCGACCCGAACAGGTGCTCGACCTGTTCGCCTACCTGATGGCGGCCGGTCCGCCCGTGGGCACTGTGCAGCGTATCGTCACCGATCCATGATGCCAGTCGCACCATCGGCTTCCAGCGTAGCATGGGCTTCCAGCCCGTGTTTCCTTGTAGCATGGGCTTCCAGCCCGTGTTCTGTCCATGACGCACGTAACATCAGCATCCAGCCCGCGTTCCAGCTACGACAGCTCATCCTCCCAGACGGCATCCACAAGTTCGGCCAGCAGCAGTTCGTCGCTCCAAGTGCCTGGTCTTGCGGCGGTGCTAGGCCTCTGGCCTGTCCGATTTCCGTGGAGCCGTACCTCTGGCGTGTCCAAGCCAGGCTGGAAGCCCGGCACCATCTGAACGTTTGGCCCAGTCAAATAGAGATCGTTCACTGGCGTATTGTTGGCGGCCTGAAAGCCCGGCACCACCGGAAAGCCCGGCGCGACCTCAAAGCCCGGCATCACGGCTGACGCTTCGCCTTCGGCCGGCACGCCGCTGTTCAGACCGTTGATGATCCGCAGCAGGTCCGCGGGTTCGATCGAATTGCTGCCATTGCTGTCGACGTAGGGCAGCGTGGCCAGTAACGACACTCGCGACACAGGCAACTGGCCCTGCAGTCCGCGGTTGAGCAGGTTGATGATCAGCAAGGCGTCGTTGGGAGCACGCAGGCCGTTGGCGTCCACGTCCAGGCTATCGGCGGCGTTGCGCCAGGGGTGAGCGGCGGGAAGCACGTCGATGGTGACCGAGGCGGTGCCGGCAATTCCCATCGGATCGCGGGCCGTGTATCCGAAGGAAACCTCGCCGGCGAAGTCCGCCGGCGCCGTGTAGCGAATCGCCGGATGGCTGACCGACGCGCCATCGGGTGCCGCGGCAGGTGTGGGCGCCGTCTGCGTTTCATAGTCACTTGCCGATTGGCCGAACGTGGCGACGCGTCGCTGGATGGAGCCTTGTGCCAGTGCCGGGGCGGGGTCGCCCGACCAGCGGCCGGAACCTCGCGCCAGTTCAATCCGGCTGCCGGCCAGCGGCGTGCCCCAGGCGACGAAATCGCGAACCTGGTTCGGGTCGTTCAGGTCCGCTCCGGGCTGGCCGTACAACAGCAATTCGCCACCGCCGTCCGAGCCGGCAAACTCGGCGGGCCAGGCCAGTTCGACGTAGCCGCGGGCGTTCACGACCTGACCGCTGGCCATGGCGGAAATCGCCCGCCGCTGGGAGCCGGCGACCAGTTGCCAGTTCACATCGTCCAGCGCCAGGGGCTGGTAGGATCCGTTGAACAGCTCAATCGCTTCTCCTGGCCGAATTTCGCTGATCACCAGCGTTGGCGCCGGCCACTCCTGCGGATTCAGGTCGGTCGGATAGCTGATCGTGACCAGCTCGGCCGTCCCTTGGGCCGGCGGCTGGAACGATTCCAACGTCCAATTGCCGTTGGCTCCCACCGGGTCGTTGCGCAAAACCAGGATGTCGCTCACCGCGCCCGGCGGCATTTCCAGGAAATCGTTGTTGAGCGGCGTGGCGGCGCTTTCACCCGCCGCGTCCAGGAACAACTGTTTCAGTTCGTCGTAGTTGGCCGCCACGCGCAGGTCGTTCGAGGTCAGGTTGTACCTGCTGAGAACTCGGTTTTCAGCGTCCAGGATCACGACGTCACGGTAGGCGAACGGCCAGCTATTGAGCCAGACGTCGGAGCTGCCGTTTTGATCCGCGTCGACGTCCTGCAGCCAGGGTAGATCCCGCCCGTCCGTGATCGACGGGTTGCCTCCTTCGTGTCCGAGCTGATTCATGCCCAGGATTTGGATTTGCAGATCCGGGTGGTTGGTCCGCAGGTCGCGCTGCAAGTCATCCAGGCGTCCAAACTGGACGCTGCAGTAGCCTCACGTCGCGTGGCCGAAGTACCAGCCGCTGACCTGGCCAAGGTAATCACGGGGCGAAACGGGCTGGTTGTGCGTGGGCGAGGTCGGGTTGGTATCCAGCAAACTGAAGTCGGCCACCAGCATCCCGGATCCCTCGCCCGCGGCAGCCCAGTAGCTGCCGGACGGCTCGCGCCAGGGGGGAAGATCGCTGGTGTCGTAGGGGCCGCCATGCAGCAGAGCTCGGCTCTCCAGGCACTCCACCGTCAGCCGCCGCCATTGGAAACGTCGCATGGTGAAAACCCGATCGGTCCGGATCGTGGAGTGAGGGGGAAAGCTTCCGCAGCGGCAGTTGATTATAGAGTCCGTGGCGGAAAAGTGTCACGCCTTTGGCCAGCCGCAATCAGCCGGCGGCCGAGGTGGTGGCGGTGTCCGCGGTCGACTCCCCGCGTTCGGGACCTGGCCGCCGAGGCTCGACCGTCGGCGCCGCGACCCGTTCGGCCGGTGCCTTCACCGGCGGCCGCTGGAAGAACGCCCGGCGGGGACGGAAGGCCAGCAGAGTCAGATCGTCCGGCTTGCTGGGGACATCGGGAATCGCGCCCGACATCCGTTCGCGGGCCCCTAGCGCCAGCCGCTCGGCTGCCTGCCACAAGTTTCCCTTGCGCATCTCGGAGGCGATTTCATCCACGCGCAGGTTGTCGGACAGGCCATCGGAGGCCACGATCAACGTGTCGCGCGCCGCCAGCTCCAGCGGCGCGCCGACTTCGATCCGCATGTCGGGCGAGCCGACGACGTTCGACACCAGGTGCCGATCGGCATGATGCATCGCCTCGTTATCGTCCAGCAATCCCGACTCGACGCCGTAGCCCACCGGGGAGTGCGGCACGGCCTGCAGCTTGAGCTTGCCGCGCTGGCCAACTACGAGGATCAAACAATCGCCCACATGATACGGCCGCATCACCCGGCCGCAGATCTCCACCACGGCCAGCGTCGTCGCCGCACCGATGCCCAACTGCTGGATCGACCGGTTCGCTTCCTCGATGCCGTTCAAGATGGCGAACCGCCGTTGCTGATCGTGCGACGGATCGATCTCCTCCAGCGCGCCAGCCAGCGCATGCACGGCCAACAGCGCGGCCTTCTCGCCCGCCGGACCACCTCCCATGCCATCGGCCACCACCAGCACGACCGTGTCGTCCGCCACCGGGATCACCGCCGCCGCATCTTCGTTGGGCGATTCCTTTCCCGGACAGCGGGACGAATGCACGACGACCCGTCCGCAGGGCAGCTCCAATAAATCGGGTGCCGCATGACGTTCGTCCACAAACCAGGCGGTCGCCAGCGCGTTGGCCTTCATCCTCAGAGCCTCACTTGTTCCGGCCGAGCAACGTTTTGCCGCACCAGGGGCAATAACTCCAGAACGTGCCGACCACACCCCAGCCGCACGAGCCACACCGTTCGGCACAGTCCGGGATCTGCCATTTTCGCCGAATCTTGCGGTGGCACCACGGGCAATACCTCATAAAGGGCATCAGCAGCTTCCGCGCGCACTTCGAGTTGGAACACTTGGCAATATAACGCGAGTCGGAAAAATGGCGAACCGTCTGCACCTCGAACCCCGGTCCGAAACACCAGGGGCAAAAAGTCCAGTCCAGCTTCATCCCGCGGCTGCAACGCGGGCATCGCTGCGGATAGGTCGTCTGATCCGTATGAACCGGGCGCGGGACGGAGCACCAGGGGCAATACTGCATGCACTCGGCTACCGGGCCGTCGCATTTGGAACACTTGTAGCGCGTTTGCAGCGTGGAGCCGTATTGCTGCAGGAACTGGCGCCGCTGCATCGTCCGCCAGTCCCGCCCGCGACTGGTCTTGCTGGCCTGCATCGCCCGCTTCGAGCCGTAGCGCAGCGCTCGCGGTTTGACGCGCTGCAGAGCGGCCAGCATTTTCCCCGCGTCCGCAAACCGCTTGCGAGGATCCACGTCGATGGCCCGCCGGACCAATTGAATCAGTTCGGGGTCCAGCCGCCGGCGGATGCGGTCGTAGCCTGGAGGCGGCCACTCAAACGGATACTCCGGCAGGCTGCCACTGAGCATGCGGTAGACGATCAGCCCCAGCGAGAACACGTCGGAGCGAAACGACGGCTTGCCCATCGCCTGTTCGGGCGCGATGTAACCCACCGTTCCCGACCCCGATGCGCGGATCGTGCGGACCGCCACTTTGGCGATGCCGAAATCGGTCAGCATCAACCGCTTGTCGGGAAACAGGATCAGGTTATCGGGCTTGATGTCGCAGTGAATGATGTGGTGCAGGTGCGCATAGGCCGTGGCCTGCAACATCTGCTCGGCGTACTCCAAGGCCGTCGCCAGGGAGACCCGATGTTGCAGGCGCTCGCCAAGCGTCCGTTCGCCCAAAGGAAAAGCGACGACGAAGTATCCCTGGATGAATTCGGCGTTCTTCAGCGGCAGGATGTTGGGATGTTTCAGTTGGGCGGCCAGGCGGACTTCGCGTCGGAACTCCTCCAGCGTCTCCCGATTGATGTACCGCCGGTGGGGAATCTTAAGCGCGACGCGCACCCCCTCGATGGTGTCCATCGCCTGGTAAACGATGGAGAACCCACCCTGCCCCAGCCGCCGCTCGATCTTATACTTCCCCAACTGTTGGCGGATCTTGATCGGTTCTACTGGCTGCTGCATGGTTGACTTTCCGCTGCGACACCCGGTTGGCACGGTCAGTCCCGTCTCCGGTTCTCCAATTCTAGTCGCCAAACTTGTCTCTCGGCAGACCTTACCTGGCTCGCGGCAAGGCAAACTTGAGTTAGAATAGCACGAAGATTTGCTCACCTGGTCGCCGCCGTGCCTCCTGGCGGGGCGTCGGCGCGGAAGACCAGCATCCCCCCACCTTGGAGCCGCACTTGGTTACCTGCCTTGGCCACCGGTTCTCGGCGTGCGCGCTTTGGCTGCTGTTTCTGTGTGCTGGATCGTCTCTTCCCGACCGGGCGGCCGGCCGTTCTCCGGACGCTGACGCGGCGCCGGGCGGCTGGCCCCCAACTGCGTGGCGAGCACCGGCTCGAATGCCCGATCACCGGCTCCCGCCGCCCGGCATGTTTCCCCAACCGGGGCGGGTTCCCGGCCTGCTGCCGCCGCCGGGCGTGCCCGGTCTGCCGCTCCTGCCGCCTGCCCTGGCGGACGGCAAGAATTGCCGGCTGCCGGGCGAATTCGAGCGGCAGGGGGCGCTGCTGCTGGGCAGTCGTGAACTGCTGACTCAGATGCCGGACGTGTTTTCGGACATCGTCGAAGCCACCCAGAATCATGTGGAAATCATCGCCTTGGTCAACGACCAGGACGAAGCCGAACTGGTTCGTCGGGTGCTTCAGCGGCGGGAGATCGCGGCCCCCGTGCATCTGGTGGCCGTTTCGCACAACACGATGTGGGCCCGCGACTATGGTCCTCTGGCCGTGGAGTTGGATGGGCGGGCGTTGATTATCGATTCCGCGTACGGCCAGTTGGCGCGGCCCCAGGACGACCACGTGCCCCACGCCCTGGCCGGGCAGTGGCGGTTGCCGTTGATCCAGACGCCGCTGATCCTGGAGGGCGGCAACCTGCTGAGCAACGGTCAGGGGCTGTGCGTGGCGACCCGCAAGCTGGTCGACGACAACCTGCTGCTGATGAACGAACTGCTGATCGAACAGTGGCTGGCCCGCATCTTCGGAGCGACGACCACCGTGTTTCTGGAACCGCTGGCCGGAGAAGCCACGGGCCACGTCGACATGTTCGCGGCCTTTGCCGCTCCCGACGTGGTTGTGGTGGGAGCGTACGATCCGCTGGTGGACGCCGAAAACGCGGCTGTGCTGGACCGCAACGCCGAGCGACTGGCGCAGGTCGAGGTGCGCGGCAAGCCGCTGCGCGTGGTTCGAGTTCCCATGCCGGCCCGGGATGACTCGCTGTGGCGGACCTACACCAACGTCGTGTTTGCCAACGGCGTGCTGCTGGTTCCCGCCTATCCGGGCCGCGACGACGAGGGCCGGCGCCAGGCGCTGGAAACCTACTCCCGCCTGCTGCCGGGGTGGCGGATCGTGCCTGTCGATGCCAGCCCGCTGATTGCCTGCGGCGGCGCCCTGCACTGCATCACGATGAACCTGGGCCCGCTGCGCCGGGTCCCCCGGTCGCACGCCATGCCGCCGGCCGCACAACCACGGCAGCGCGTGCCGGCCGGTCCAAGCCATGAGTTCACGGCGTTGACGGATCCCGGCCGTGCCGGGTAGCGCCAGCACCGCAGGTGATGCTACGCACTCTTGATGGACAGCTCGTAAACAAACAGCACGATCTCGACCACGATCAGAATCACGATGTACCATTCCAGCCGCAGGCTGCGCCGAGTGTGCAGCAGTTCCAGGCAGGTCTCGGCTGTCCGCGAGATCAATTCCAGCTTGCGTTCCAGGATCGTGTGGCGTTCGACCAGTTCCAGTTCGTCCGCCAGGCGCTGATACAGCGGTTCGAGTTCCGGGCGCTCCCAGAGCAGTTCCGGTTTCTCGCGGACTTCGGCCCGGCCAATCATCCGGTGCTGGCTGAGCAGGGCGGTGCCGATGTGCCGCAGCAACTGGCGCGCCCCGCGGCGCCCGCCGTCTCCCCGCTGCAACTGCTCGGCCAGCGGCTCGATCTGGTCAAAGGCGGCGGCCACGTCCGTTTCGTACCGCCCCAACAGCACGCTTTTGCTGAGTACGGTGGCCAGCAGTTGCAGGCGCGGCAAATCGGCTTGCCGCAACACGACCGCGGCGCCGTCCATCCCCTCGCGACCTTCCGGTTCCACCCGCACCGACAACTGCTCGGTCTCAGGATCGGCCAACGGGTGTTGAATCCAGGGCCGCAACTGTTCCAGAAACTCCCGCTCGGATGGCGGGGGCACATTCAACAAGACCAGCGCTCCGTAGCGAAACACGACCGCAATTCCGCCGGGACGCCGCGGACCGGCCGGCTGATCCTCGAGCGATTCGGCGAGTGGGACGAGGGCCGGCTGATTGGCCAACCGCTCACCCAACCGAGCGGCTCGCACGTCGATTCGCTCGCCGACCAGCAGCGCACGAGCGAGAAAACCTGGCTGGTCAATCCCGGCGCCAATTACGTCTGACGACATATTGTCTGGTGAATAACGAGGTCGGTTCCAGCTATTCCTGTGCGGAGTGGTCGTATTCCGCTTCCTGCTCGTGACGCTCGTGCGCGTGGCCCGGCGCATCGTGCGCGTGCTCGGGTTCGATCAGGCGGATGGCGAAGGCCAGCAGCGCTCCGGCCACCAGCGCCGCTGAAAGCTTGGCCGTGTCGTGCGAATGGAACTGGATCTCCGGCAGCAGGTCCGCCAGCGAGATGCACAGGAAGGCTCCCGCGGCAAACCCCAGGGCGGCGCCCACGATGACCGGTTGCAGCGAGCCCAGGCTGGCGGCGCCAAAGTAAAACACCAGCGCGCCCAAGGGACACATCAACCCGAACAGAATGTTGATCAGCGTGGTGGAACTGCCGGTCCAGCCGCGCGACGTCATCAGCATGGTGATCGCCATCGCGTCCAGCGGCTTGTGCAGCAGGATCGCCAGAAAAGTGGCCAGCCCCGGCAGCCATCCGCCGTCGTGTGCCGCTTCCGCCGAGACGCTGGCCCCCAGCGCCACGCCGTCGATCAGCGTGTGCAGGCCCAGGCCGACGGCCAGCCCCACCCAGCTCCAGGGATGTCCCTCGGAATGCACCTCGGAATGCACCTCGGTATGCACCTCGGTATGCACATGGTCGTGGCCCGCATGCTCGCACGTTGCCCCGTGCTCCTGCGGGTCCTGTCCCGGTTCGTGCTGGTGGACGTGAAACACCCGGATCAGGAAGAAGGTAAACAGCAGGCCGACCACCGCCGCGATCGCGGGCGTGTCCAGCGAACCACTGGTCGCGGCCGCGTGGGGCAGCAGGTGCAGCAGGGCCACGGCCAGCATCAAGCCGCCCACGAAGCTCATCATCAACTGCACCCGGAGGTGCGTCAGGCGGACCAGCAGCGGAAACTGTCCGCCCAGTACGGAGACGAGCGTGATCAGCACGCAATAGACGGCAAGCAGGGACGTGGCCATGGACGAGTCGCGGAAGGCAGAGGCGCGGGGCGAAGCGTCCATGGTAGGCGGTTGCCGAGCGATTACAAGGGCCGGTCCGCTTACCTTGACCGCGCGGCTCCAGCGACAATAATCCAGTGGTCAACCCCCACAGTCGCCTTTCGCTCCGCGAAAGTAGCGCCATAGTATCCTTTCGCTCCGCGAAAGTAGCGGAACCGTCAATCCAATCCCGCGCGCCGCACCTTTACCGCGGCGCGGCTCCCGCCTCGCGATCGGCGCCCATGGACACGAATTCCGCCAATCCGCAGGTCAAGGCGCGAACCGGCCCCGGCGAATTGCGATCCGCGTGGTTCCGCGTGGACGAGCTGGACTGCGCGGAGGAAGTCCGCGTGCTGCGGGCCGCCCTGGAGGGTCGACCCGGCATCGGCTCACTGGAGTTCGATCTGTTGCGGGGCCGGATGCGGGTCGAATTCGACGCGCGGGAGACCTCGGTCGAGGCGATCCTGGAGCAGGTGGCCGCCGCGGGCCTGCATGCGCGCCGGTGGTCCGGCGAGAGCGGCGCGCCGGCGGACCAAACGGCCCAGCGCCGCTGGCCGCTATGGGGCACCGCCGGGTTGCTGACCGCGCTGGGTCTGGGATTGCACGCGGTGCTGGCGCGCGACTTCACGGCCGCGCTGGGTCACGATCCCGGCGGTGTCGACACGGCGGTCCCGTGGGCGGCGCGGCTGGTCTACGGCCTGGCCATTGCCTGCGGTTTGTGGGTCGTCCTGCCGCGGGCCTGGGCGGCACTGGTACGCCGACGGCCCGACATGCACCTGCTCATGTGCCTGGCGGTCGGCGGCGCCTTGCTGCTGGACGACTGGCTGGAAGCGGCGACCGTGTCGTTTCTGTTCGCGGTGGCGCTGTGGCTGGAGCAGAACAGCGTGGCCCGCGCTCGGCGCGCCATCTCGCGGCTCCTGGATCTGGCTCCCGACGAGGCCCGTTGCCGGCAGCCGGACGGCAGTTGGAGCCTGTTGCCCGTGAGCGAAGTTCCGCCCGGACAACTCATTCGCGTGCAGCCTGGCGAGCGGATTCCGCTGGACGGCACCATCCGTAGCGGGCAGTCGGCCGTGAATCAGGCTCCGATTACCGGCGAATCGCTGCCGCGGGAAAAACAGGCGGGCGACTCCGTGTATGCGGGGACGATCAACGGCGAAGGGCTGTTGGAACTGGTCACCACTCGTCCGGCCGACGACAGCACGCTGGCTCGGATCAGCCGCCTGATCGAGCAGGCCCAGGCGCGGCGGGCGCCGAGCGAGCAATGGGTCGAGAGGTTCGCCCTCTGGTACACTCCCGCCGTGATCGGACTGGCCTTGCTGCTGGCCCTCGTCCCGCCCTTGCTGCTGAGCGGTTCCTGGCAAGCGTCGTTCTACAACGCGCTGGTGTTGCTGGTGATCGCCTGCCCCTGCGCGCTGGTCATCTCGACGCCGGTCAGCATCGTGTCGGCGCTGGCCTCAGCCGCTCGCCAGGGCGTGCTGGTCAAGGGAGGACGCTATCTGGAAGCGTTCGCGCGGCTGGACGCGATCCTGTTCGACAAGACGGGCACGCTGACCACCGGCCGCCCTGTGGTGCAGCAACTAGTACCTCTGGGCGATATGTGTGGCGATGAGTTACTGGCCTGCGCCGCGGCACTCGAATCGCACAGCTCGCATCCGATCGCGCAAGCCATTCGGCACCACGCGCACCAGCGGGCGATCGCGGTGCCGGCAGCCGAGCAGTTTCGCATGCTGCCGGGCAAGGGCGCCGAGGGCCGCGTGGGCGGGCGGTCATGCTGGATCGGCAACCGGCGTTTGCTGCGCGAACGCCTGGGCGAGAGTTCGATCCTCGAAGGTCGGCAGGCAGCCCTGGAGGACGCGGGGCACTCGGTGGTGATCCTGGGCGACACGGACGGCGTGCTGGGGCTGATCAGCGTCCAGGATCAGGTCCGTCCGGAGGCCGCGCGGAGTATCGCCGAGTTGCGGGCGTTGGGAGTGCGGCGCGTCGGGATGTTGACTGGCGACAACCAGCCGACCGCGCTGGCCGTGGCCCAGGACCTGGAGATCGAGGACCTGCTGGCCGAGGCGTTGCCGGAGGACAAACTGCGTTATGTCGAGCAGCATGTCCGCCAGCACCGCGCGGTGGCGATGGTGGGAGACGGCGTGAACGACGCGCCGGCGCTGGCGGCGTCGCACGTGGGCGTGGCGATGGGAGCGATCGGCACCGACACGGCGATCGAAACGGCGGACGTGGCGCTGATGGCCGATGACATGTCCAAGCTGCCGTGGCTGGTCCGGCACGCACGGCGAACCCGCCGCATCATTCTGCAGAATACGGCATTCGCGCTCGGTTCCAAACTGCTGTTCGTGGTGCTGGCGGTATTGGGCCTGGCCACGTTGTGGATGGCGATTGCCGCCGACATGGGCGCGTCGCTGCTGGTGATCTTCAACGGGTTGCGATTGTTGAGCCGCAGGTGAACGGGGCGCGGCTTGTAATCCGCCGCGGCAGGGCGTACGCTTGGATTTCTCTCGCTGCCCTGCCGCTGGTGTCCGCCTTTCGGCCCGCCGGCTCCGTGACGAAAGGTGAACCAGCACGTGAAACCGCCGCCCGAATCCTCGCTCCGCTGGTACGAGGGGATCACCCGGTACCAGTGGCTCGCGCTGCTGATCGCCTCGCTGGGCTGGATCTTCGACGTCTTCGAAGGGCAGATTTTTGTGTCCAGCATGCAGGAGGCGATGCCTTCGCTGTTGCCCGACGACGCTCCAGAGGGCACGGCCCAGTACTACAACAACATCGCCCTGGCCCTGTTCCTGCTGGGCGGCGCGCTAGGCGGGGTGCTGTTCGGCGCGCTGAGTGACCGGATCGGCCGGACCGTGACCATGATCCTGACGATCCTGATGTACTCGCTGTTCACCTGCGTCACCGCCGCCGCGCAGACGCCCTGGCAGATGGCCTTTCTGCGGTTCCTGGTCGCCATGGGCGTGGGCGGCGAATGGGCGGTGGCCGCGGCCATGGTGGCCGAAGTGTTCCCGGAGCGGGCGCGAGCCAGAACCAGCGCCATCTTCCATGCTTCGAGCGTCTTCGGGACCTACCTGGCGATTGCCGCCGGAGTGCTCGTGGTCGGCAATCCGGAACTCGGCTGGCGCGTGGGTTTCGCCCTGGGCGCGTTACCCGCCGTGCTGACGCTCTGGATCCGCTGGCGGCTGCGCGAACCCGACAAGTGGGTCCAGGCACGAGCCGCCGCGGGCGCCGATCGCCTGAAACGGACGGGCAATGTATTCGACCTGTTCGGCCGCGAATACCTGGGCAGCACCTTGATCGGCGTCTCGCTGGCCTCCGTGGGTTTGGCCACGTTCTGGGGAGTTCATATCTACGGCAAGGACCTGATGCGCAAGAGTGCCCAGCGTGAGAGCGCGGCCCGCGCGACGGACCAGCCGGCCACTGGCAGCGTCCCTGCTGGCAACGCATCCGCCGCGGACGCTGCCGCCGCCATTCGGCCGCCGGAGTCGCAGGAGTCGCCGGAGTCGCAGGATTCGCCGGAGTCGCCGGCCGACGGCGGGCGACCGGCAACCACCGCGAGCCGCACCAGCGGCGCTCCGCCGCCCGGATTCCTGCAACGGCTCCTGGATTCCTTCCGCAATCTGGACCCGCTCAAGCAGGCCGAGATGCTGGGAATGTTCCTGACCACGACGGGCGGCGGTGTGGGCTTGCTGGCTTTCGGGCCGCTGTGCGAATGGTTGGGCCGCCGCGGAGCGTTCCTGTTCTACCACCTGGGCGGCGCGATCGTGGCGGTGGTGCTGTTTCAGTGGCTGGCGGAATCCGAGGCCTGGGTGTATTGGCTGGTGCTGCCCGTGTTCGGTTTCCTGACGCTGGGCATGCACGCCGGATATGCCGTCTATTTTCCGGAGCTGTTTCCCACGCGTCTGCGCGGTTCGGGGGCTGGATTTTGCTTCAACGTGGGACGAGTGATCGCGGCTCCCATCATGTTCCTGGCCGGCTGGATGCAAAAAAGCCAGGGGTTTTCGCTGGAGGATACGGCTTCCCTGCTCAGCGGACTGTTCCTGGTCGGAGTGCTCGTGCTGCTGCTGGCTCCCGAAACCAAGGGCCGCGAACTGCCGACTTGAACGTATATTTGCCGGAGGCTTGCCGCCGTCCGCCGTCGGACGACGAACGCGGCCCTTTGCCTTCCGCCCGCGTCAGGATCGGAGAAACCCGTGCCACCGCACCCCAGCCACCGTCCGCCAGCCCTGATTCCGCGGCGCGTGCCGAGGCAGGCATTCCGACCCGTTTCGCATCGCTGCCCGCTGGCGCGGACAGCCAGCTTTCCAGGG
>JAGFJK010000370.1 GCA_024102795.1 Pirellulaceae bacterium | reverse complement strand
AAGTGCTGGCCCTGGATTGCGTGAACCCGGAGGTGTGCCGATCCGTGGTCGGTGACGGCCGCCGACGCGAGGCCGTGTCCTATGTTCAAGCGGCGGCACGGGCCCACGGCGGTTTGTCGGAGGAGCGTAAGGGCTGGTTGTCGCTGCTGGTCGGCTGGATGCCCGACACGGTACACGATGCCGAGTTGCGCGAGGCTTTCAGCCGGATTGTCGATGGCGTGCGCCCGCCAGGACCGCTGGCGGAAGTCCCGGCCTATTACACTCCCCAGCCCGACGAGCAGGCCGAATCTCGCACGGTGGATGTGGTCCAGCAGGGTGGTCGGCTGACATTCACGCCCCGGTCTGCTCGCGAGCCCCAGGGCGTTGCCACGGCGGGCAGTGGTGGCGACCAGGGCAGCCCCGTGGCGCTGATCATCAGCACCAGCAACCGCTGGACGTTGGAAGCGGGCTGGGCGCAACCCGTCTTCCCCCGCCCCGCCTGGGCCAGCGAGTTCGGTCGCGACCGGTTCGGATTCCACGCCGCGTTTCGCGTGGATGATGTCGTGCAGCGGATGCGCTGGATCCCCGCGGGATCGTTCCTGATGGGCTCACTGCAAAGCGAGAAAGGAGACTCCGACGAGCGACCGCCGCACCGGGTCACGCTGAGTCACGGTTTCTGGATGTTTGATACGCCGTGCACCCAGGCCTTATGGCACGCCGTGAGCCAAGATGATCCGAGCCATTTCAAGGGCCCGCGGAGGCCGGTCGAGCGAGTCTCGTGGCGGGATGTCCAGACGTTCCTGGCGAAATTCAATGAGCGATTGCCGCAGTTGCGGCTGGTCCTGCCCACGGAGGCCCAGTGGGAATACGCCTGCCGGGCCGGCAGCCAGGAAGCTCGCTACGGCGAATTGGACCAGATCGCCTGGCATGGCGGCAACAGCGGGAGCGAGACGCATCCCGTCGGACAGAAAGCCCCGAACGACTGGGGACTGTACGACATGTTGGGAAACGTTGACGAGTGGTGCCAGGACCATGGGTACCGAAGCTACCAGGATCGTGAGGAGCGGGACCCGCTGTACCAGACGGACGACGACAACGCGTACCGGGTGTCCCGTGGCGGCGGCTGGGCCTCGACCCCGCGGTGGGTGCGGGCGGCCTTCCGCGTCGCGAACCACCCCGGCCTCCGCTGGAACTTCCAGGGCTTCCGCGCTGTGAGTTCCGGGGAGCCCAGCCAAGAAGGCGGAGCAGGCCCGCACCGGATCGATGCGGAGCGCAGCGGAGCCGAGCCGGTGTCGGTGCCTGCGAAGCTGATCGACTGGAAGCGCGCGACTGGCCCGGTTTCCGTCGCGCTGCCCGACCGGCCCCTGGTGCGGATTCACACGCGACGGTGCGAGACTTGGACGCTGGCCAGGGTTCAGCCGCCCGAGTGGGCAGCGGAAACGGGCCGCGACAGCTATGGCCTGTGGGCGGACTTCACGCTGGAAAACGTCACGCAGCGGATGCGGTGGATTCCACCCGGCCGGTTCGTGATGGGATCGCCGCCGGACGACACCGAGCGATATACGTTTGAAATGGAGGCTCATGCGGAAACCGTGGAGCAGGGGTTCTGGATCTTCAATACGCCCTGTCGGCAGGTGCTGTGGAGTAGTGTGCGAAGTGACAATCCAAGCAAGTTCAAGGGGAAACAGCGGCCGGTAGAGTCCGTCACCTGGGACGAGGCGGTTGATTTTTTGAAGGTGTTGGGCGAGCGGATCGGCCTGGCATTGGTTCTGCCATCAGAAAAACAATGGGAGTACGCTTGCCGCGCCGGCAGTACCGACTCGCGCTACGGGCCGTTGGACGCGATTGCCTGGCACGGCGGCAACAGCGGCGGTCAAACGCAGGAGGTGGCCCTGAAGCAACCAAACGCCTGGGGGCTGTACGACACGCTGGGAAACGTGTACGAATGGTGCTCGGATCGGCACGGGGCCGCGGGCCGGGTGTTCCGTGGCGGCCTCTGGGACTCGCCCCCGCGGAGGGTGCGGGCGGCCTACCGCGTCGCGGACCTCCCCGGCAACCGCTGGGGCCACCAGGGCTTCCGCGCTGTGAGTTCCGGGGAGCCCAGCCAAGACAGCGGAGCGGGCCCGAACCGGATCGATGCGGAGCGCAGCGGAGCCGAGCCGAGTTCGGTGCCCGCGGAGCCGTCGTTGGGTAGTCAGGAGAAATCGCCGCAGCGTGGTCCATGGTGGAGGCGGTTTTTCGGAAAGGGCAAGGCATGAGGAACGTGCGACCATGCTGACAGAGTTTTTTGAAGTTCCCCTGCACGACAACGCGGCCAAGCTGGAATTGAACCGCTTTCTTTCCGCGCATCGCGTCCTGAACATCCGGTACGAGTTCGTCCAAAACGGCTTGAACAGCTTGTGGGCGGTCTGCGTGGTGTACGCCCGCAGGGACGAGGCATCCAGTGGCGGAACGGCTGGCGCGAAGGCCATCGTGGATTACCGCGACGTGCTGCCGGATGACCAGTTTCAATTGTTTGTTAAATTGCGCGAGGCGCGGAACGCTCGCGCCGTCGCCGACGGCATCGCTCCGTACAACGTGTTCAACAACGAGCACCTGGCGGACATGATTCGCCGCGACATTCGCTCACTGGCGGAACTCAAGAAACTTCCCGGCGTGGGTGAAGCTCGTCTGAAGAAGTATGGGCAGGACTTTATCAATATGCTGCAGGCTTTGCGTGCCGAAGGCAACGGAGAGAGTTCCGGATCCCAGCCCGAAGTCCAGCCACCGGGAGCAGCCGCCGACGAAACGCCGGCGCCATGAAGCGTGTAACGGTCCGCATCGACCAGGTGGCGTCCATCGATAGTCTGGTTGCCGCGACCGAGCGCGCCAGCCGCGGGCGCCGCACGAAGCCGGGCGTATACGAGTTTCTGCGGGATCTGCTGGTTGAACTGGATCGCTTGCAAGCCGAACTGTTCGCGGAGACCTACCGACCCGCGCCGATGCGGCAGTTCGAAATCCGCGATCCGAAGCCCCGCCGGATTTGCGCGCCGACGTTTCGTGATCGAGTGGTACACCACGCGCTAATGGCGCCGATCGGTCCCATGCTGGAACGGGAAATGGTGGATGGCGTGTGCGCCTGCCGGCGAGGTTTCGGAACTCGCGCCGCGATCGCGCAATGCCGGCGGCAACTGGCCCGCGGCGCGTGGTATGGAAAATGCGACATCCGCTCGTACTTCGCCAGTGTGCCACACCAGAATCTGTTGGATCTGGTCGCCCGCCGCATCAAGCCTGGTCCGGTCATGCGGCTGCTGGAGAACATTGTCCGCAGTCACGAGGACAGCCCGGGGCGAGGGCTGCCGATTGGAGCTTTGACGTCGCAATGGCTGGCCAACTATTACCTCGTGCCGCTCGACCGCTTTCTGCTGGAAGAGTGTGGGGTGAGCGGATACGTGCGATACATGGACGATTTCGTGTTCTGGGGTCGCGACCGCGAGACGATTTGCTGTTGCTGCCGTGAACTGCCGATTTTCTTGCGCGACGCATTGCGACTGGAATTGAAGAGACCGCCTGAGGTCAACCGAAGCCGGCATGGCGTGACCCTGTGTGGGTTTCGGGTCCACACCGGATTCGTGCGGCTGGCACGTTCGCGAAAGGCTCGATTTCAAGCCAAGGTTCGGCAACGCGAATGGGAGTATCGTAGCGGCAAGATTGGCCGCGCGGAATTGCAGCGCCTGATGGATTCAGCCCTGGCGATACTCGGCACTTGTGACACGGCTGCCTGGCGGCGCGGATGGCGGGCGACCAGGAATGGATTAGGGTGGGAGGCGGACGTCTAGAGGTTGTGGTAAACTGGCCTGTCACGGTGGGAATCGACAACGCGAACCGGGTGTACCGTGGCGGCAACTGGAACTCGACCCCGCAGAGGGTGCGGGCGGCCTACCGCAACGCGAACCACCCCGGCAACCGCTGGAACAACCAGGGCTTCCGCGCTGTGAGCTCCCCGGTGCGTTGGATGACGCTCCACGGAACAGGTTCCCGTCGTTCCACCTTGGGTGTGGTCAACACAAGGCCGTCGGTGTGCTAGTAGGTGGGTGGATTCCCACGCGCGAACCCGCGCCGCACGGCCTGCTTTTGGGAACCACGGCATCCGTTCGCGTTATCGCCCAACATGTGCGCCATGGCCCAACACGTGGATGTCGTCCGTACTCATCCTTTGGCTGCGGGTTCGCCACCGCCATGGGCCAGCGGTTGGGGGCACGACAGGCGGTTTGGTCCCTGGGTGACGTTGTCGGTGCAGGGTTTCGAACAGCGGATGCGCTGGATTCCGCCGGGTTCGTTTCAAATGGGATCGGTCGCCGTCGAGCCCAACCGCGGACCAGATGAACTGCAGGATGCTCACGAACAGCCGGCCCATCTGGTGACGCTGACGCGCGGGTTCTGGATCTTCGACACTCCCTGCACCCAGGCGCTTTGGCAAGCCGTGCTCGGTGACAATCCCAGCCAGTTCGCCGGCGCCCTACGGCCGGTGGAGAACGTTTCCTGGGATGACGTGCAAAGGTTTCTGGCGGCGGTCAATCGTCTGCTGCCCGCAATCCAGTTGGCGCTGCCCAGCGAGGCGCAATGGGAGCATGCCTGCCGGGCGGGGACCGCCGGCTCGCGGTATGCGGCGTTGGACGACGTGGCCTGGTACAACGGCAACAGCGGGCAGCAGAGCCACGACGTTGGTCAAAAGCAACCCAATCCCTGGGGCCTTTACGACACGTTGGGAAACGTTTTTGAATGGTGCCGCGATGTTGCGTTCCGGAAGTACCCCCGGCAAGCGCAGTACGACCCGGTTCAGGAAATCGCGGGGGCCGGAACGGGTGTCTCGCGTGTGATCCGGGGCGGCAGTTGGAATGCCAGCCCCAGTATGGTCCGCGCGGCCGCTGGTGGTGAATGCCCGCAGGCCGACGCCAGGTTTGACTTGGGATTCCGTGCCGTGGCGCCGACTTGAAGTTGCGCCTTTCTGTTTGAAGTCATGCTGTCGGGAGGGCCGCTAGATTCAAGCGCTTCCGGCTCCCTCGCCGCTTTGGGGAGGGCTGAGGAGGGGCGCTTATGCACTCGCAACAAACACCATCACGCTCCGCGTGATGAGCCCAAAGTAGCCATCACGCTCCGCGTGATGAGCCCGTCGGTTCGGTGTCAATCTTCAAGGCAGCCGGACTTCAGCGGCAATGCAAGTCGCGCGTCCCCACCGCACATCAGCCTCGTGCGGACACGGCCTCCTCAGGGCAACAGCGGACGAATAGGCTCATCACGCGGAGCGTGATGACTACATTTCAGATAGAATGAGTACCAAGGGCGGTAGCGAGGTGGCTGGGCGACATGGTTCAACGCGGCTCTATCCGGCGGCGCGCGTGGCGCAAATTAGCATCGCCATTTGGGACGGAAAGAGACATGTCGAGCACTCAGTACCTATGAGTCGGCCGAATTGCCCGCCGTCACGGAGCGGCTGGTGGAGTTGGCGGAGCTGAATGGAGCCCTGTTCTTCACACCTTTTGCGCTGGTGCTGGCCCTGTTGATCGTCACGGACATCGGCCTGGCCACCTTGCTGTCCAACTCCCCGCGCAAGTGGCTCTACTGGATCTGGTTCGGAGTCGCCGCTACGTTCGGCGTCGCGGCGGCAGCGATGGTCGCGATGGCCCTGATGCTGCCCATTCTGAAAATGAGCGCGGCGATTTGACGCTGGAGCGCTCGGCATTCAATTCAGGGCCAGCACTCAGTAACGAATCGCAGGGCGCGCATCGGGTCGAGCGATCGGCCTTGCCTGTTTGGTTGACAGTGGACGATTCATAGTCGACAATTCCCGACGGCCGCAGTTGGAGGGGCATGTCAGGCAGATTCAAGCGGGAGATGCGCCATGGCCCGAACGCCATCCTGCCCCAAGTGTCGGCAACCGGTCGACCTGGGAAATCGTGACGCGGACGGCCGAGTGGTTTGCT
>JAGFJK010000365.1 GCA_024102795.1 Pirellulaceae bacterium | reverse complement strand
GCTGCCCGCTACTTTCGCGGAGCGAAAGGCGACTATGGGTCAGGACTTGGCGGCCATCTTCCGGGCTTGTTCATCCGCTTGCTCGATCGGTCCGACGTACATGAAGGCCTGTTCGGGCAGGTGGTCCCACTTGCCGTCGCAGAGTTCCTCGAAGCTGCGGATCGTGTCGTCCAGCTTGGTGATTTCGCCCGGTTTGCCGGTAAACACCTCGGCCACGAGGAACGGCTGCGACAGGAAGCGTTCGATCCGCCGGGCGCGATGCACGATCAGTTTGTCTTCCTCGCTCAATTCATCCACGCCCAGGATGGCGATGATGTCCTGCAGTTCGCGGTAGCGCTGCAGGGTGGTCTGCACGCGGCGGGCGATGGCATAGTGCCGGGCGCCGACGTACTGCGGATCGAGGATCCGGCTGGACGACGCCAGCGGATCGACGGCCGGGTAAATCCCCTTCTCGCTGATCGACCGTTCCAGGTACAGGAAGGCGTCCAACTGGCCGAAGGCCGTGGCGGGCGCGGGATCCGTGGGATCGTCGGCCGGCACGTACACGGCTTGCACCGACGTGATGGCGCCCTTGTTGGTCGACGCGATCCGTTCTTGCAACGCGCCCATCTCGGTGGCCAGCGTCGGCTGGTAGCCCACGGCACTGGGCATGCGCCCCAGCAGGGCGGACACCTCGCTGCCGGCCTGCGAGAAGCGGAAAATGTTGTCGACGAACAACAGCGTGTCCTTGCCGGTGGCGTCGCGGAAGTATTCGGCCATGGTCAGCGCCGACAGGGCCACGCGCAAGCGGGCGCCCGGCGGTTCGTTCATCTGGCCGAACACCATGCAGGTCTGTTCGATGACCTTGCGGCCGGTCTGGCCGATTTCGGTCTCCTGCATTTCGAGCCACAAGTCGGTTCCCTCGCGCGTCCGTTCGCCCACGCCGGCGAACACCGAGTAGCCGCCGTGAGCGCTGGCGATGCGGGCGATCAGTTCGGTCAGAATCACCGTCTTGCCCAGCCCGGCACCACCGAACAGCCCCGCCTTGCCGCCGCGGACGAACGGCGTCAGCAGGTCGATCACCTTGATGCCCGTTTCGAACAGTTCCGTGCTGGTCGACAGGGTCTGGACTTCCGGGGCCGGCTGGTGGATCGGCCGGATCTCCGAGGCCGCGACCGGGCCGCGTTCGTCGATCGGCTGGCCCAGCAGGTTGAACACGCGGCCCAAGGTGACTTCGCCGACGGGCACACTGACCGGAGCGCCCGTGTCGACACAGTCCTGACCGCGAATCAAGCCGTCGGTGCTGCCCAGGGCCACGCACCGCACGCGACCGCCGCCCAGGTGCTGCTGCACCTCGCCGGTCAGATCGATCGACACGCCCTTGTGCTCCGACTGAACCTTGACCGCGTTGTAAATCGCGGGCAACTGGTCTTCGGGGAATTCCGCGTCGAAGGTCGAACCGATTACTTGCGTGATCCGGCCCACGTTCTGAGTCGCTGTTGCCATCGGGAAGCTCTACTTCTTCTGGTTCATCAAACAGGATGGGGGAAGGCGAAACCCGTACGGCTGGCACTCAACTCTTGAGTGCCTCGACGCCGCCGATGATTTCCATGATTTCGTTGGTGATCTGCGACTGGCGGGCGCGGTTGTAGGTGCGCGACAGGTTGCGAATCATTTCGTCCGCGTTCTCGGTGGCCGACTTCATGGCCACCATCCGCGCGATCTGCTCGCTGACCGCGGCGTCCAGGAAGCATTTGAACAACTTGACCCGGAAGCTGGTCGGCACGACCTCCTCCAGGATGCTCGCTGCCGACGGCAGAAACTCGTACATCCGCGCCGGCCCGCCAGCCGGCTTGCCCGCCGCTGCCTTGCCGGCCGCCGCCTTGCCGTCTGGCTGCGAGGCGCCTTCGAGTGTTCCCAGGGGCAGCAGGGTTTCCACCACGGCGATCTGCTTGCTGCTGCTGACGAACTGCGTGTAGGCCACGTCCAGCCGGTCGAGCCGGCCGGCGGCGTATTCCTCCAGGTAGCGGTCGGCGATGCGGGCCACGTCGTCGAACTTCGGCTCGTCCTCGAACTGCGTGAACTTCTGGTCGGGCATCAAGCCGCGGAACCGCAGGGCGCTGATCCCCCGCTTGCCCGAAACCTCGAACCGCTGATGTTCGGTTTCCTCGGGCAACTGTTTCCAGCGGGCCAGGGCCGCCCGGATCACCGACGCGTTGTAGCCGCCGCACAGGCCCCGATTGGCGGTCAGCATCAGCAGCGTGGCGTGCCGCGGGTTGTCGCGGCCCTCGAGCAACGGATGGCTGACTTGCGTGCCCGCCTGGGCCAGGTCCGAGACCAGTTGGGTGATCCGGCGAGTGTAGGCGGTGGCCGCCGTGGCCCGGTCCATCGCCTTCTTGAAACGGGCCGTGGCGATCAGTTCCATGGTCCGCGTGATCTTGCGGATGTTCTTGATCGACTTGCGGCGTTTATCGAGGGCTCGGGCCTTGGCCATGGCTGCTCAGTCCGACTTGCTATCGTGTGCGTTGCTGACGATGGATTACTTGATGAACCGGATGTTGTAGGGGTACCGGTAGTACTCGCCTTCGCTGGCCTTGATCCCGGCGATGATGCCGAACACCAACTGGGCCACTCCGACCACGGCCGGCAGGAACAGGAACGCTCCAAAACCGCACGTCACCAGCGAAATCAGGAAGTAGCCCACGGCGGAAACCAGGTACGCGACGATCAGGCTGAGATGAAAGTTCACGGCTTCCTTCCCCTGGTCCGCGACAAACGGCAGTTCGTCTTTCTTGATCAGCCAGATGATCAGCGGACCGAGGATTCCCACGAACGCTCCCAGTAAGTGACACAGCATGCCCAGGTTGCGGGCGTCGGTACTGGTTTCCTTTTCGGGCGGCACGGGCGGCGGAGCGAACATCGACGGAGCGGGCTGGTCGGCACCAGGTTTCTGGTCCGCCGGGTCCGGTTTCCGATATTCCTGCTCGCCAGCCATTGCCTGACCTTAGTTTGTTCACCGCCAGCCCCCGAAGCCGTGCTCAGGCGCCGGTCGCAGTCGGTTTGAACTGTTGCTGGAAAGCGGCGATGGCCGCCTTGATGCGATCCTGAAGCTCGTCGGTCAGCGCGCCCTTCTGCACGATCTCGGCCAGCAGATCGGCATGGCGGTCATCGACGAACTGCAGGAATTCCCTTTCCCAGCGAGCCACGTCAGTGACCGGGATCTTGTCCAGGTGCCCGCGGGTGCCCGCGTAGATGCTCAGCACCTGTTGGGCCACGGGCATCGGTTTGTACTGGGGCTGCTTGAGCAGTTCGACCATCCGGTAACCGCGGTCCAGGCGCGACTGGGTGGCGGCGTCCAGTTCGGTGCCGAGTTGGGCGAACGCTTCCAGTTCACGGAAAGCGGCCAGGTCCAGCCGCAGACCGCCGGCCACGCTTTTCATGGCCTTGATCTGTGCCGCGCCGCCGACGCGGGAAACCGAGATACCGGCGTTCATCGCCGGGCGGATGCCGGCAAAGAACAGGTCGGGTTGCAGATAGATCTGGCCGTCGGTAATCGAAATCACGTTCGTCGGAATGTAGGCCGACACCTCGCCTTCCAGCGTTTCGATGATCGGCAGCGAGGTGAGCGAGCCGCCTCCCAGTTCATTCGACAGCTTGCTCGACCGCTCCAGCAACCGGCTGTGGCAGTAGAACACGTCGCCCGGATACGCCTCGCGGCCCGGCGGCCGCCGCATCAGCAGCGAAAGCTGGCGGTAGGCGACGGCCTGCTTCGACAAGTCGTCGTAAACGATCAGCGCGTGCTGCCCCTTGAACATGAAGTACTCGGCCATCGACGTGCCGGAATACGGCGCGACGTATTGCAACGGAGCGGGGGCACTGGCACCAGCCACGATCACCGTGGTGTACTCCATGGCGCCGAGCTCTTCGAGCTTCTTGATCACGGCGGCCACCGACGAGTCCTTCTGGCCGATCGCCACGTAGAAGCATTTCACGCCCGAGTCCCGCTGATTGACGATGGCGTCGATGGCGATGGCCGTCTTGCCCGTCTTGCGGTCGCCGATGATCAGCTCGCGCTGCCCGCGGCCGATCGGCGTCATGGCGTCCACGGCCTTGATGCCGGTCTGCAGCGGTTCGCAGACCGGGTGCCGCTGGGCGACGCCGACGGCGATCGTTTCCACCGGCCGCCGCTCGGTGGTATGCACCGGCCCCTTGCCGTCCAGCGGGTTGCCGAGCGGGTCGAGCACGCGGCCGACCACCGCCTCGCCCACCGGCACCGACAGCAGCCGGCCAAGTGCTTTGACCTCGTCGCCTTCGTTGATCTTCAGATAGTCGCCCAGAATAATCACGCCGACGCTGTTTTCCTCCAGGTTGAAGGCCAGGCCGGTGATGCCGCCGGGAAACTCGACCATCTCGCCGGCCATGATGCCCGACAGACCGTAGACGCGGGCGATCCCGTCGCCCACTTCGAGCACCGTGCCGACTTCCCGCACATCCAGTTGCGAGGCGAACTGTTCCACCTCCTGCTGGATTACCGAAGCGATTTCGTCCGCGTTAAACTTCATCGATGGTCCTCGTAGTGATTTAAGCCGCCGGTTCGCCGCCAGCCGGTTCCGCCACGGCGAACCGGTCGATCGCGTCGCGGATGGCGTCCGCCGCGCGGTTGACCGTCAGCTCCTTGATCCGGGCCAGCCGGTTGACCACGCTGGCGTCGTATACCGTGTCGCCCACGCGGACCACAATCCCGCCGATCAAGTCCGGCTGGACGCGGCAATGCAGTACGACTTCGCGGCCCAGCGCGGCGGCGAGCCGGTTGCTGATCTGTTGTCGCAGGTCGTCTTCCAGCGGTGCCGCCGTGCGCACCTCGACCGCCACGCGCCCGCGAAGCTGGTTGAACTGATAGTGGGCGGCCGAGTGGATCGCGCGCAGGCAATCCATCCGGCCGTGGCGAGTGACGACTTTCAGGAAATTCAGCAGCAGGGGGTTCATCCGGCCGCCGAATGCCTGGTCCAGCAGCCGCTCCCTGGCCGGCATCGGGATCCGCGGCGACTCCAACGACGCTTGCAGCCGGGGCAGGGTGGCCAGCACGTCGTCCAGCAACGAATCAAATTCGCCCAGCACCTGGTCGGTCTGGCCGGCCTTCTCCGTGGCGCCGAGCAGCGCCTTGGCGTACACGGAACCGAGCTGTTGCCGGCCCGGATCGTAAGGTTCGTGGCTGGTTTCGGAGGGCATGAGCTACCGGTTGGCGTCTGGTGCCAGGTTCAACAAATCCCGCGGGTGCTAATTCTGACTGGGGAACCGATCCAGCGATTCCTTGATCAACTGCGTGTGGTCCTCAGGCCGCAATTCGCGGCGGACAATCTGGCTGGCCAGGTCCACGGCGATTTCCGCGCCCTTTTGAGCCACTTCGTTCAGGGCCACGTTCTTGGCCGCCTGGATGTCGGCCACGGCCCGCTCGCGCTGACGCTGAGCGACCGTTTCCGCCTCGGTCACGATCCGCTGCCGAGCCGCCTCGGCGTCGCGGTGCGCCTGGGCCAGGATCTCACGGGTTTCCTCCGTGGCGGCGGCCAGCTTGGCGTCGTAAGCCTGCAGATGCTCAGCCGACTTCGCCGCGTTCTCCTTGGCCTCGGCAATCCAGTTTTCGATGGCCTTCTCGCGGCGATCCAGCCCGGCCATGATCGGGGCCCAGGCGAACTTGCCCAGGATCAACAGCAACAGGAAGAAGACCACCAGCGAGTAGATCGCCAGGTCCGACTTCCATTCCACGACCGCTTCCAGGTTCGGCCCCGGATTGGCATGCGACAGGTCCATGTCCGCGCCATGGCCCCCGCCGTGAGCCGCGTCAGCGTGAGCCGCATCGCCGTGAGCCGCATCAGCGTGAGCCGCATCGCCGTGAGCCGCATCACCATGAGCCGCATCACCATGAGCCGCATCGCCGGGGGCGGACGCGGAATCTTTGTCCGCGGCCGGCTCTTCCGCGGCCGGTTGGTTCGCATCCGCCGGCTGATCGGCCGCCGGCTGATCGTCGGCGGCGCGCGACGCATTGACGGCGACCAGCATGGCCAGCGCCAACGCGAGCAGCCAGCCGCCGAACCAACCCGTGGTGCAACATCGCTCAGTCACACGTCACCTCTTTCCCGCGAAAAGGTTCGCCGCCGCCATTAGCCGGACCAGGGGTTCTGCTGCAGGCAGATGATCAAGGCGAAGAACGTGAAGCCTTCGATCAACGCGGCCGCGATAATCATGGCCGTTTGAATGTTGCCGGCCACTTCGGGCTGCCGGGCCATGCTTTCGACCGCGCTGCTGGCCAGGCGGCCGATGCCAAACGCCGAGCCGACGCAGACAAACGCCGCGCCGAACGCGCCCGAGAACTCGATCAGCGGGCTGGACCCGCCACCGGTCCCCTGGGCGAACGCGGGAGCTGCCACGACCAGCCCCACCACCAGACTCAACACGCAGATTCTCACAAAGTTGTTCACAGTGTCCATCTCCTACAACGGTGCGACCACCTTGGCTATCGTCGGCTCCCACCAGCATCAGTGATGATGAATGGCCGCCCCAATAAACAAGGCTGACAAGAAGGTAAAGATATACGCCTGCAGGAACGCCACGAACAGTTCCAGGCAGCTCAGCAAGGCCGAGCCCGTGACGGCGGCCACGGCGGCCGCCGGCCAGGCCGGATTCAACGCCCCTTCGATGCTGAACGCCAGCCCCATGATGCTGATCAGCACCATGTGCCCGGCGACCATGTTGGCCAGAAGACGAATGCTCAACACGGCGTGCTTGATAAACAGCCCCACGACCTCGATCAGCAGGATCGCCGGCTTGATGAACAGTGCGATCAGGAACGGCAGGTCCATGTGCGGAATCTGGTTCAGCCAGAATCCGCCCACGCCGAACTTGAGCGACCCGGAAACGACCACCGTGCCGAACGTCACCAGGGCCAGGGCCAGCGTCACGCCCCAGGCCGACGTGGGAGTTCCCGCCCAGGGGACCATGCCGATCAGGTTGCAGCCCAGCACGAACAGGAAGATCGTCCACAGCAGCGGCACGAAACGGTCGGCGTCATGCTTGCCGATCGCCGGCCGCGCCAGCTCGTCCCGCAGAAACAGCAGGATCGCTTCCAGCAGGTTCCACAGGCGGCCGCGCGGCGCATCGCCCGATTTCATCCGCGAGCCGAGCCAGATGAACAGGCCGGCCACCACGATGGCCACGACCAGTTGCAGGATCATGAACTTCGAGATGCAGAAGCCCGACTGCGACTCGTAGAAATTCCGCAGCGTCCCGAACGGCTGAGGAATCAGAATCTTGCCGCTCAGGTGATAGTTATACTGCTGCAGCTTGTCGGCGCCCCAGACGTGCTCGGCATCGCCCAGTTGCTGGTATTGCGAAACCCACTGGCTGCTGCCAGCCGTGGCGGCCAGTTGCCGCCACTGCGCGGCGAATTCGGGTTGCTCCAGCGCCGCCTGAAACCAAGGCTGCTGTTCCAGATAAGCCGTGATCGGCCGGCCGTGATTCGAGTGGCTCGAATGCTTCCAATGCTCATAGCTTTCGATCAACTCCGCCGCCGCCGGAAGCTCCGCCGGAGCTCCGGCCAGCCCAGCCAATTCCTCGTGGATCCGGCCAGCCTGCCAACGCTGGAAGTCGTCGTCCAGGCGGACCCAGACCTCGGGGAACTCGGCCTTGCTGTCGCGGTTGGAACGCCACAGCGCCTTGGGCACCTCGAAGTAGTAGCTGTCCTTGATGTGCAGCAGGGCCGATGCCATCTACGACGCCTTTGTGACTTGCCGCGTGAGGCCCACCAGCCGCAGCGAGAGGGCTGTTTCCACGACCAGCGACACCAGGTAGTACACCACGATCAGGCCGACGATTCCGGCATCCACGAGCGGGCCGCCCTGAGAAAGCAAGGCCAGCACGCAACCCAGCGGCAAGCCCATGCGGAACAGCATCCCCAGCACGAGTGCGGACATGGCCTGCTGTGCGTGCCGGAAAAAAAAGGCCGAACTGAGAGCGCCGGCCGCGCCGAGCCAGCAGATGCCGGCAGCGATCGCCGCCGCCTGCAACCCCACAGCGCCGTGGCTGCTGTAGCCGAACCAGGCAAAACCCGGAAAGACCACCGCCAGGGCCAAGGTCAACCAGGCCAGCAACCCGACCAGGGCCACCGGACTCTCGTCTCGCGACTGCTCCGCGCTCATTCTTTCTTCTCGCCGCCGCGACCCGCTCCGCGACCCATCGCGCCGCTCAGAGTCAGCAGATAGACCATCCCCAACGCCAAACCCAATCCAAAACCCACGGCTACCAGAAACCGAGTCTGCAGGCGGTTATCCAGCCACCATCCCGCCACACCCGGCAAGACCATCACCAGCGCCACCGTGGTTATCCGCGCCACCCACTCGACCGCCCTTGTCAGCGGACCAGGATCCATCTGCTTGCAACCCCACTCGAAAAGGGGTGAAAGCGGGGCAGCGGAGGGCGACCGCAATTACCTCTTTTGTGTATATCAACACGGCCCAGTAACGGTATTTCCGAAGCGTTCAGCGATGAGGTTGCTTGCAGTAACTTGTTATGGCTGGCCAATCTATCCGATGCCTTTCAGGTGGTCAACCGAGTGGCAGACAGAATTCGTGTTTTTTTTCACAAAGTCGCGACTTCGATTGTAAGTCACTAATGCATATTCATTTACGGAACACGATCGAGTGCAAATCGGCGGCGGGAGCCGGTGGTCGGGACGTATCGGGGGGTCGGACAGGTCCCATGTGCGTTCCGAAGTGGCTGGACAGTGCCCGCTTCCGCTGTCGCGGCCGCCAGAGCAACTCTTGTGGGGGATGCTCTGTTGCGTTTTCTACCTCGATCGGTTAGACTCACACTTAGTCGCTCAGGCCGGTCGCAAGCATCGGTCCAGAGGCAGACGCTATCCCCCTGCGGGTGCCTCTCTCCCCGCGGGTGACCGAGTCGGTCCGGGGTTTTGCCGGGCTGGGAAGGGCGAAGTGAATTGTCGCGGGGCGGTCATTGGCGCGGGGTCCGGTGGCGCGCACGGGGCAAGTGGGCTTGGAGGACGAGATTCAGGAGAGGCCGAACTACCCAAGACGTCGGTCAGGGACTGCCGGGGTGGTTTAAGAGCGTTACGGGGCCAGGTCAGGGACGACGCTCAAACCACGGTGGGGTGCTGGACGCAGCGGCGGCCGGTATCCGCTTTCGCAACAGCGGAGGTAAGAACTTGACCACGGCAGCGGTTCTCAAAGCGCGTACCGTCAAAGATCTCGGCCAGATGGCGAAACGCTATGGCGTCTCGGGCTGGCATTCGATGAAGAAGGACGAGCTGGTGCGGGCACTGGTGCGGGCCTGCAAAGCGGAATCCGCTCGATCCAGCCGGGCCGGCAAGGGCAAAGCGAACAATCGGCGGTCGGCCAACGGGGAAGTTCGTCCCGCAGCGGCGGCCACTCAGCCGCGGGCCAAGTCGATGGCGCCGCCAGTAGCCAAGAAGGCGCCGCCCAAGAGCAAGAGTTCCCAGGCGGTACATCAGATTCAGCAGGCGAATCTGGAGCGGGAACGGCGCAAGGACTTGTCGGGCGAAGACTATATCCCCAAGTCGCGAACTCCCGGTGAGAAGCAGACCAACGGCAAGCCGCTGGCGGCGCCCAAGCCGGAGAAGGACCGCCTGGTGCTGCTGGTGCGCGATCCGTTCTGGCTGCACGCGTGCTGGGAAGTTTCCCGGCACAGTGTCCAGCGAGCTTGCGCGGCGATGGCCGAACATTGGCACACGGCTCGACCGATCCTGCGGTTGCTGGAAGTCGAGTCGGGGACGACCACCAGCACGGCCGAGCGGGTGGTCCGCGACATCGAAGTGCATGGCGGCGTGAAGAACTGGTACATCGACGTGCAGGAACCGCCCAAGAGTTTCCGTGTGGACTTGGGCTACCTGGGTGCGAACAACCGCTTCTACACGCTGGCCCGCAGCAACGTGGTGACGACGCCGCGTCCGGGAACCAGCGACGCGATCGACGAGAACTGGTCGGACGTCGCCGCCAATTACGAAAAAATCTACTCTCAAAGCGGCGGCTACGCGGACGACGCGGGCGGCGGGCAGTTGCAGGAGTTGTTCGAGGAGCGGCTGCGGCGGCCGATGGGTTCGCCGGTCGTCACCGGCTACGGCGCGGGTGCCGAGGCCGCCTTGCGGCGGGATCGCGAGTTCCGTTTCGAAGTGGATGCCGAGATGATCATCTACGGCGCCAGCAAACCCGACGCCCACGTGACGCTCAGCGGAGAACCGGTCAAGCTGCGGCCGGACGGCACGTTCACGGTCCGCTTGAGCATGCCCGATCGCCGGCAGGTGCTGCCCGTCGTGGCGGCAAGTGCCGACGGTGTCGAGCAGCGCACGATCGTGCTGGCGGTGGAGCGGAACACGAAGGTCATGGAGCCGATGATTCGCGACGGGAACGAGTAGCGTCCCGAACCACCGGCCTCGGACACCGGCTCCAACCCAGTGCTCTGCTTGTCGCGGCTGCCCAGGCCGGTTAGCATGCATCCGGCGGGTCACTTGTGGCACGCCAGACAACTCCTCTGCCATGTTCGTGATGTCGGTGCCGCTTTTTGGGGAGCCGATAACAGGTCCGCATGGGAGCCAATCACTCGTTCCGGCCGCGTGTATAGCCAACACTCCCAGCCGCGCAAGCGGCGGCCGTTGGATCACACAACCCGGGGCTCAGGCTCCCCCTTGTTCACTGCGGGCTCTCACAAACCGCATCGCCACGGCATTGCGGTGGAGGAGTTGTTTTTCATTTTCCTGGGCGGATCTCCGTTGGAGTTCACCACGTCAGGTAATAAGTAGCCCGACGCGTAAGCGAGGGAAGTGAGCGAGCGGTTTCCCTCCCGAACGCTGCTGGTCGAGTGTGCCAGCGACTTGCGTCCCCAGTCGCGTTCAATAGCCAGACACGAGCGGGCGGCCGATGTCCCTGCCGGATCACAGCCAGGTTCCACTCTTCGACTGGTTCCGCCCGTTCCGCTCCTGCATTGTCGCGTTTTCCGGCGGAGTGGACAGCGCGGTCGTGGCCTATGCGGCCCGCCAGGTCCTGGGCTCGCAAGCGCTGGCCGTGACGGCCGTCAGTCCGAGTCTGGCCGAGGGGGAATTGGCGGCGGCCGAGCGGTTGGCTGGGCAGATCGGCATTGTGCATCGCAGTGTGCGGACTGGCGAATGGCAGCGGCCGGAGTATGTCCGCAACGGGCCGGATCGCTGCTATCACTGCAAGACGGAACTGTATACTCGACTGGACCAGTTGGCGGCGGAACTGGCGGCCGACGTGGTGGTCAGCGGAGCGAATGCCGACGACTTGAGCGATTATCGGCCGGGACTGCAGGCGGCTCGCGAACATCGCGTCCGCAGCCCGCTGGCGGAGTGCGGACTGACCAAGGCCGACGTGCGCGAACTGGCTCGGCAGTGGCAGCTCGAGGTCTGGGACAAACCGGCGATGCCCTGTCTGTCGAGTCGCGTGGCGTACGGCGAGCCGGTGACTCCGGAACGGTTGCGGATGATCGACCTGGCCGAACAGTACTTGCGGCAGCGCGGCTGGCGGGACATCCGCGTGCGGTATCACGGGGGCGATCTGGCCAGGCTGGAGGTGCCGGCCGAGCGGCTGGCGGAGCTGTGTGACGACCGGACGCGGCGGGAGCTGGTGGAGCACCTTCAGCGGTTGGGCTTTCGCTTCGTGACCCTCGACCTGGAAGGCTTCCGATCGGGCAGTCTCAATGTGCTGGTGCCGGTCGAGCAGTTGTTGCCTCGGAGCCAGCCATAGTCGCCTTTCGCTGCCAGTAAGGCACACGTGAACCGCATTCGGCGAGCGAACAGGGATGATCCTATTGCGCAATCCCGTCTGGTTCCCTCCCCGCTTCGAGATCGTGCAGCTTTTGAGTTGTTGGTAAATCGGGATTTGGCGGGGTGTGGCTACGGGAACTTGGGACGGCCTCTGCTTCCGCGAGCTCTCCCCCTTGAAATCCCTCTGGCTCCCTCCCCGGCTTCCGGGGAGGGCTGGGGAGGGGCCTGCGGGACCTATGGAGCAAAGCGATTCGCTCAATTCGCACATGGCCACTCGCGGGACGCGGATTTCGGACGAGTCGAACATCGATTTAGGCTCTGGATTCTTGAGTGCAACAGGTGTTAGGTGATTCCATCGGGTGCCAACTGCGCCAAAACAGGATGCACAAGAGCCCCTCCCCAGCCCTCCCCGGCAGCCGGGGAGGGGGCCAAAGGGATTTCCAGGGGGGAGCGCTCGCCGAAGCGGAGGCAGTCCCATGTCTGTCTCGTTTGTCGTGCCAAACTCCCTCGCCAAAACAACTTAAGAGTTCCCCGCCCTCGTAGTGCTGCGGTTCGATCGGATTTGGCCCGCAGAGTCATGCGCAAAAGAATGAACCGCAGAGAATGCGGAGAAGTGAGCGAGCAAAGGAGATGCACGGACAGTTCAGAGTGAGCGGCTGCAGCGAAGCTGGTGAACATGGCAAGCTTAGCTAGACTTTGCCGGTTATTCCGATTTTAACGAAAGTTCCGGTTGGGAAGTTTCCGATAGTGTCGCTGGTCAGGCTTGCCGCGCGTTGAGGCGGGCCGCTGACGCGGACGGTTCGGGAATCGAGGACCAACCATGAAGATGCCGGCAGCCTGTTTCCCTTGGATCTGGGCAAGCGTGACTCTGGGCGTTCTGACGGTGGCGGGGCCGGTCACGACCGCCAGTGGTCAGACGGGCCGTCCGTCGAATCCGCTTCGCGGCCAGGCGACGGCCGCTTCCGCCTCAGCCGCTGGCACGGCCACGGTTTCCTCAAACTCCGTGGGCTCGCGGTCGGCCGCGAGTGTCGCGGAGCCGGCGACTTTGGAGCTGCCAGCACCGGGCAAGTTGCGGCCGGTGACCTATCAGAACTCTCCGGGATCCCGCACGGTCGGTTTTGTTCCCAAGCACGAACGGGCGACAGCGGTCCGCGGGACGCAGTTGATCGAGCCCACTTATCCGCGGAACGCAACCCAAGGTGCGACCCGGATGCGGATCGAACCAGTGGAGTTGGCTCCCGGTGAGCGGCTGGTGGAAGGGCCGGTGTGGGAAGGCGGGACGGAGCAGTACGCGATCGAGGGGCCGGGTGAGTTTCTGGGACCGGGCGAGGTGTTCGAAGCGGACGAGCATCCGGTGCACGGCGTCCCGCTGGGTTCGTCCGGCTGTTGCGGCGACGCGGCGTGCGGGTCGTGTTGCCTGCCTTGCCCGCTGATCTCGTTGCACAATCTCGACCTGCAAGTGGGCGTTCACGGCTTCACCGGACCGCCCAACCTGGGTCAAACGGGCAGCTTTGGGTTCGACTATGGGCTCAACTGGGGAACCCCCCTGCCGATCGGCAATCTGGGAGCTCAGGTGGGCGTCAATATCGTCCAGAGCAACTTCAATGGGGCCGAGTTCACGACCGACACCCGCAACCAGGTCTTTTTGACCGCGGGGGTCTTTCGTCGCGTCGATTGCGGTTTGCAAGGCGGGCTGGCCATCGATTATGTGCGCGATGATTGGTATGTGGAGTACGACTTGACGCAACTGCGGGGCGAATTGAGCTGGGTCTTCCCCAGTTGCCATGAACTGGGAGTCTGGTTCACGACTTCGACTCAGAGCTATACGGCCGAGGGCGTGATTTTCACGGGCATCAACAATCAAATGCAGGTCTCGTCGAGCGTGGAGCCGACGGATCTGTTCGCTTTCTTCTACCGGCGGCAACTGGCTCGGACCGGTGGAGAGGGACGGTTTTTCGCCGGCTTTTCGGGTGAGAGCGACGGCCTGCTGGGAATGGACTTGCGGGTGCCGTTGTCCGACCGGTGCACGATCCAGGGCGGCTTTACCTATCTGGTGCCGGAGCAGCGAGCGGACCGCCTGGACCACCAGGACGAATCGTGGAATGTGGGGATGAACCTGGTCTGGCACCTGGGTCCCCCGTCCGTCTGCCAGTGGAAGTATTACCGGCCGCTGTTGAAAGTGGCTGACAATGGCAGCTTTCTGATCAAGCGGCGGTAGTCCGAGCCGCGGGGACCGGTTGTTCGTAAGATCAGGTTTGACAACGACTTCACAGCCACCGCGGGTGCCGCTATATTAGGGTCTAGCTGCCTTTCGCTCCGCGAAGGGCCACCCTACCCCCGGCAAATTCGATTTTTCCAAGCGGACACCCGATGACAAGCGAAGCGGACGACCAGGGGCAACCCGGAGATCACTGGCAGGAATTGTTGGGTTCTTTGGGAATCGCGCCGGCCGTGGACGATCGCCAGCCGCAGCCCGCCACGCCACCGGCAACCGGCGGTACGTCTGGTTTA
>JAGFJK010000398.1 GCA_024102795.1 Pirellulaceae bacterium | reverse complement strand
GGCGGCGTCCTTCAGCCTCGTCAGGCTCCTGGCCACAAGCAGGCACCAGCGCGTCAGATGCGCTCGCTCGGCTTGCGCGTCCTCGAGTGCCAGTTCCAGTTCCTCCAGCCGGCACTTCCCTTCCGCCGGAGATCGCGAGCCGACACGCGCTCGCGGCGCCGGCACGTTCTGGGGCTCATGCCGCGAAACCACGACGACGTAATCCAGGCGTTGATCGCGGGCCGCGATCTCCCACGCCACGTCCGCATCCTCCGCGGCGGAGCCGATAGCCGCCTCAAACTTCGGTAAGTCCTTGTGCGGTACGGAATAGAACCACAGCCGCCAGTCGCCCATGTGATCGGGGGAGGAATACGAGAAGTTTCCATAGGGCCGTGCCGCCTGAAGTCTCAGCAACACGTCGTCTCGTTCGGCTTCCAGCGTCCGAATCCTGGCCTGCAGCTCCAGCGCACCCTGTTCGACGGCCGCGGCGCTGAACCGGCCGTGGTCGCTTGCCTGGCGCTGGCGCTGCGGGCAAGCGAGCAGAAACTTCAGCGCCTCGCGAGCCTGGCTCGACGGCCCGCCTCCGGCCGCCGCGTTCGAACCGGCGCCCAGCGGAATAATCTCCAGGACGCCAAACCGATGCAGGTCATCCAGCAGTTGCTCTTTCCCCGGGCCCAGGCCGACGAACGTGACGCGTTCCAGAGCTACGATGCTCATGACTCGCCCTCCAGCGGATCCTCGCCGCCGCTTTCCTGCTGCTGCCTGGCTTTGGCCAGCTTGGAGGTCACGACGGCCGCCCGTTCGGTATCACCCAGGTAGATTCGGATCCGCTGGATATTCCGTTTCGCGGTCGGAATCAGGATCTTCTCGAACAAGTTGACGCGTTGGGTGATCCGGCGCACGGCCTGGTCGAGGATCGACACGCGCTCGCCGGCGATGCGTGCCCGGACACGGGCTTCCGCTCCGTCCTTCAACAACTGCACAAGAATGTCATACCAGGCGGGCGTCGCCAGGAGGGAGTACTCCGCGATGGCGAACTCGACGTGCTCGAGCATCGGCAGCCCCACGCCCACGACGTTCTGTTCGACCACCCGATAACTCTGCATTCGCACCAGGCCACGAAGGTCAACTTCTTCGTCGGCGAGCATCGGCAACTGGTCGCCAATTCTCGCTTCCAGCGAGTCGGCCGCGGCCAATGCGGCGCTGCATTCGGCTCGCGCCCCCTGGGCCACGACCGTGAGCTGGCGGCGCTTCAGTTCCAAGGACGGCAGCAGCCGTTTGTACAGGTTCAATTGCTGCTGCTGCTGCTGGAGCGAGTTCTTGGTAAGTCGGAGCTTGGGCACGGCAGTGGCCTACGAAGACTGCTTCGGAAAGTACTTGTCCACCAGATTCTGTTTCATCAGCAGGTCTTGGGGCTGGAAGCATTCGGCCAGCGTCTTCCAGCACAGGTCCAGCGCCTCGATGATGCCGAGCGACACGCGGATGTCCATGAACCGCTCGCGGAAGAGCTTGCCAAATCTCAGCAACTTATGGTCGAAGGCGGACAACTCGAAGGCCATCGCCTGCTTTTTCCCCGCCTCCATTGCCTCGGAGTAGAAGCGGATCATCGTGTTCATGATCTGCGCGTGGTCCTCGCGCGTGGCCTTGCCGACCACGTGCTGCTTCAGCCGAGACAGCGAGCCAAACGGGTCGATGATGCCGCCGTGCAGATAAAACTGGCCCTCGGTGATGTAGCCCGTATTATCGGGGACAGGATGCGTGACATCGTCTCCGGGCATCGTGGTGACGGTGAGGATCGTCACGGAACCCGCACCCTTGAAGTCGCAGGCTTTCTCGTAGCGCTGGGCGAGCTGTGTGTAGAGGTCGCCCATGTAGCCGCGGACAGCCGGAATCCGCTCCTGGGAAATGCCGATTTCCTTCATGGCATCGGCGTAGGCGGTCATGTCGGTCAGCAACACGAGCACGCGTTTGCGCTCCTCGACGGCGAATCGCTCGGCTACGGCCAGCACCATGTCTGGCACCAGCAACCGCTCGACCAGCGGATCGGAGGCCTGATTCACGAACATCACCGTTCGCGCGAACACGCCGTACTCTTCGAAGGCCGTGCGGAAGAAGTGGTAGTCGTCGAAGATCAGTCCCAAGCCGCCAAAGACCAGGATGTCGGCATCGGCCTGGAAGCCGATTCGCGCCAGCAATTCGTTGTGAGGTTCGCCGGCGACGGAGAAGATCGGGATTTTCTGACTCTCGAACAGGCAGTTGAACAGGTCGATCATCGGCACCCGGGTCTCGATCAGCTTGGATGGCATGACCCGCATGACCGGATTGACCGTTGGACCGCCGACGGGAATGCGCTGCTCCGTGGAGAGATCCGGTCCGCCGTCCATCGGTTCGCCGGAACCGCGAAAGATGCGGCCGAGAATGTTGGGCGAGAACGCCACGTCCAGCGGCCGGCCGAGGAACCGCACGCTGGCGTCCGTGGACAGGCCCTTGCCCCCGGTAAACACTTGCAAGCTGGCCAGGTTGCGATCCACGCCAATCACGCGCGCGGGCGACACCTCGCCGTCCGTGTTCTCGACCTCGGCCATCTCCCCCAGCGCGACGCCCGTAACGCGCAAACGGATCACGTCTCCGGTGATTTCCTCGACCCGCGTGTGGCGAATCAACTGCTGCAGCTCGGTGGTCATGGCCGTCTCCCGTTGATCCGATCATTCATCCGCTGGAGTAATTCCATAGAGCAGGGCGATGAAGCCAAAGGGCGTCTGCGTGAGCAACAGTCCGGGCGTGATGCCGATCATCACGAAGGGAATCACCGCGATGCAGATCAACATCGGCCGGAAGCCGTTGAATAGCGCGACCAGGATGAACAGCATCACGACCAGCGCCGGCACGATGCCGGGGATCAACGCCTGATTCGAGCGTTGGGAACTCCAGTACTCGCCGTCCCACTCCAGCCGATAGCCCGGCGGCAGCTCGATGGCCTGGAATTCCTCCAGCACCGCATCGCGCAGGGTAGGCGCGGTCACGCCGTTGGGCGAGCACTGCACGGTGATCGCGCGACGGCGGTCCCAGCGCCAGATGATCGGGTCGTGCCAAACCGTCTCGATGTCGTCGATCACTTGCGACACCGGTACGGCGTAAGTCGCCTGGCGGGGCTTGATCTGCAATTCGGCCAGCGAGGTTGCCGCGCGCTGGCGATCCGCTTCCGCCTGCCGAGCGACGATGGGAATCAGGTCGTCTCCCTGGCGGTATTGGCCGACCACCACGCCGTCGGTCGCTCCTTGGGTGGTGCGCGCCAAGTCCTCGCGCGACACTCCCGCCCAACGGGCCCGCTCCTCGTTGAATTGTGGCACCAGATTTTGAACCCGCTCGCGCCAGTTCACACGCACGTCCTTGGCCATGGGCGTATCCCGCAAGATACTTGCTCCCTGCTCGGCCAATCGACGCAGCGTCGCGGGATCGGCATTGGCTGGACCGCTGAAGCGGGCTTCGATCTTCCAGTCGTCGAACGCGCCCACGGCATACTTACGGACGCGCACCATGGCCCCTGGAACGTTGTGCCTGGCCCAGTCGTCGGCATCCGCCACCAGCCGAGTGACGCCAGCGAGCGACCGCGTATTGACGATGAGCTGGGCATACGAGGTGTAGGGGTCCTCCGCGCTGACCGGCAGGTAGAACCGCGGCGGTCCTTTGCCGATGAACGTGCTGATCGACGCGGTGTCGTCGTGCTGCTGGAGGAAGCGTTCGAGCGCTGCCACATCGGCGTCGGTTTGCTGAATGCGGGTTCCCTCCGGCGCCCAGTAATCGATCATCACCTGCTTCCGGCTGGAGTCGGGGAAGTACAACTGGGGCACCCAGCGAAACCCCACAACGGCAGCCAGCAACAGTCCTATCATGCCGGCCAGGAAGGGCAGTCGCCAGCGGATCGTCAGCGACAAGAGCTGGCGGAACCGCTGGTACAACGCGCTCTGATATGGATCGTTTGCTGCTTGTCCCGGCTTGAGACTCGGCAGCATGGCGATGCACAGGAGCGGAGCGACGGTCTGGCAGAAGACCCAACTGAGCAGCAGCGAGATGGCCACGACGGTAAACAGACTGCCGGCATACTCGCCCGTGTCGTAGCTGGACAGAAAGATCGGAAAGAACGCCATGCAGGCCACCACGGTCGCGCCCAGCAGGGGCAGGGCCGGTCCGCTGGCAGCTTCCACGGCGGCCTGGGTGCGATCCATGCCCCGCGCGATGCGGACCATGATCCCGTCGGTGACGACGATGGCGTTGTCCACCATCATGCCCATGGCGATGATCAGCGCGCCCAACGACACCCGATGCAGATCGATCCCGGCGATGGCCATCACGATGAACGTGCCCAGAATCGGGAATACCAGCCCGCTGATTCCGACAA
The DNA here is from genome assembly GCA_024102795.1 of Pirellulaceae bacterium. GTDB lineage: Bacteria > Planctomycetota > Planctomycetia > Pirellulales > Pirellulaceae > JAGFJK01. The sequence continues at coordinate 12,224 of JAGFJK010000398.1, read as the reverse complement.
TCAGGGCCGCCCGCATGCCCATGGTGAGGGCGAGCAGCGCCAGGACGATGGCCACGGCTTCCACCAGGCTGATCATGAACGCCCTGATCGACTCGCTCACCTGGTCGGACTGCCAGGAGATCTGCTCGACGTGGATTCCGACGGGGTGGCGAAGTCGCGGATGCGCATCAGCTCGTCGCTCCCGGAACCAACGCCCGCGATGGCCAGGTTGCCGATATCTTCGGGCGACTTGAACTCGCCGGTCGGGGCCACGCGAATCCGCTCGGTCAGATAATCCACATGTCCCGCGTCGACGACCAGGTTCTGCATCTGGAGCGTCTGCATGATCTGGTCCAGCGTGACGCCCATAGCGAATGGACACCTGCGATAATCACCCACTCGCCAGTCTCGAGTCCTTGGGTGACGGCGATGCCGGCGGGAGTCAGTTCGCCGAGGGTCACCGGCCGTCGAGCGACCTTGCCGCCGCCTTCGTCAACAACCCACACATCGCTTTGCTGGGCGGCTTGGGCCGTATCGTCGGTGAAGACCGCGCTGGGCGGCACGACAAGTGCCTCCGTCGCTGCCTCGGCCTCTGGCGGCTCGGCGCGAACGATGGCCGCCATGCCGGGAAGGATCCGCACATCCGCCGGCTGATCCACCGCCACGGTCACGGGATAGATGCGGGTGGTCTGGGAGGCCTCGCTGCCAATCTTCGTGATCTGGCCGACGAACTCGCGGCCTGGAACGGCGTCGAAGCGGCAATTCACGGTCTTCACGCCAGGGGCCAGCGCGATCAGGCTCTCCGGCACCTGGACGGTGACCTCAATCTTCGACACATCCAATAGCCGAACGATCGGCTGCTTGGCCTGGACCGTCTGGAAGTTGTGCACATACTTGGCGGCCACGGTGCCGTCGAATGGCGACTTGAGCACCGTATAGTCCAATTGATTCCGGGCGTTGTCCACGGCCGCCTGCAGGGCCAGGATTTCGGCCCGCTTCGCCGCGAGATCTTCCAAACGGGCCCCCTTGAGCCCGATGTTCAGGTCTTCCTTGGCGCGGGTGACCTCCGCGGCCGTCAGGTCGCGCCGCGCCAGGGTCGCGTCGAATTCCGATTGGCTGACGGCCCGCTCAGGCAACAACTGTTCGCTCCGCTGGTGGTCGGCCACGGCCTTCCGGTGGTTCGCCTCCGCCTGGAGCAGCACGGCTCTGAGTTGCTCGACCTCCTCAGGGCGGGCGCCGCGCTCCATCGCCAAGAGGTTCGCCTGGGCGATACTCAGGTTTGCCTCGGCGCTATCCAGGGCGGTTTGAAAGTCCCTGGGATCGATCACCCCGACAATATCGCCCTGCTGCACTTGTCGGCCGACATCCACCGGCAGAGAGACCAGCGGCCCTGACACACGAAACGAAAGGTCCACTTCATGCCAGGCCTTGGCCCTGCCGGGAAATTCGCGGTCCAGGATGGCCTTTAAGTCGCCGACCTTCACAGCCCGCACGGGCCGCATCGACTCCGGTTCGGAGTCGGCCGTGCCGCACCCCGCGCCCCACAGGGCGGCGAGCGCACATACCAGATACGGGATGGATCTCATGGCTCCCATTCCTTCTGATTGATGCGAGCGGTTGTTTAAGGCCCTGCGCGAGGTGCGCCCGCGAAACGTCCGCGATTTCTTCGGGTTGGCCAGCCAGCACATGCGCTGGGAGCTGAATGAAATGGCCCGCCGCTTAGATAGTCAGCCGGACGGTGTGGAGTTGTGCGACGGGTGCGCTTGTGCGCCAACCAGCAGCGACTCCGGGCTCACGCCCAACGCGCGCCGCATGCTTGACGCGATCGGCAATTTGCCAGACGACGAACGGGAAGCGTTCGACCTGGTGCGGATTCAGGGCCTGTCGCAGGCCGAGGCCGGGCAGGTGCTGGGGGTTTCGGCCGCCACGGTGAACCGCCGGTTGAATCGAGGTCTGCAGTCGCTGGCCGAGGCCTTGAGTGACCTCCGACCGGATGACTGCGGGTGAATTCCGGGTTAAGTTCGGGTTAAGTCTTCGTAAATACGAGAGGCTTCCCCACGCCCAAAGGCCGGCCCCATGACCGACAATCCGCGCGTGCAGCAACTCATCGACGAATTGCTCGAATCGCATGGCACGCCCGAAGAGGTCTGCGCTTCCTGCCCCGAACTGCTCCCCCTGGTCCGGCGACGCTGGTCTGAGATCCGGCGCATCCAGGAAGAACTCGACGCGTTGTTCCCTCCGTCGCGGGACGGCGACACAACACCGCTCTTGCGTCCGCCCGCCGCGTGCGCGCTGCCGGAGATTCCCAACTATCGGGTCGAGAGCGTCCTGGGGCACGGCGGTGTCGGCGTCGTCTACCGAGCGTATCATCTGCGGTTGCATCGGCCCGTCGCCCTGAAGATGCTGCTGGCCAGGGCGCACGCCCTGCCCAAGGACTGCGAGCGGTTCGAGCGCGAGGCGGAAGCGGTGGCCGCCCTGCGTCATCCGAACATCGTGCAGATCTACGAGGTGGGCGACGTGGGTGGCCAGCCCTATTTCACAATGGAACTTGTGGAGGGAGGCAACCTGGCCGAAAAGATCCAGGGAGTTCCCCAGCCGGCTCGCCAGGCGGCAGCGCTGGTGGCGGCGCTGGCCGAGGCGGTTCACCTGGCACACGAGCGGGGCATTGTGCATCGCGACCTCAAGCCAGGGAACATCCTGCTGGCGGCGGACGGTACGCCGAAGGTCACCGACTTTGGCCTGGCCCGGCGAATGGACGACACGGAGGGGCTGACGATCACCGGCGCGATCGTTGGCACGCCGAGCTACATGGCCCCCGAACAGGCGCGAACGGACAAGAACGCCGTTGGACCGGCTACGGACATTTACGCCTTGGGGGCCATTCTGTACGAGCTGCTGACTGGCCGTCCGCCGTTCCGCGCCGAAAGCGCGACGGCCACATTGCAGCAAGTGCTGGCTGACGAGCCGGTATCGCCAACGCGATTGAATCGGCGCGTGCCGCGGGACATGGAAACCATTTGCCTGAAGTGCCTTCAGAAAGAGCCCCACAAGCGTTACGCCAGCGCGCAGGCTCTGGCTGAGGACTTGCATCGCTTCGGGCGAGGCGAACCGATTCACGCCCGTCCCGTGGGGGTGCTGGAACGCGTGGCGCGGAAGGTGCGGCGCCGGCCAGCCCTTGCCGGAACGCTGGCCGTTGGCGTTCTGCTGGCAGCGGCTCTGTTGCTGACCATCGTCTGGTGGCAGGTGCAGCAGGCGACACTCACGGCCACGGCCGTCGCGTATGCCGAAGCGGACCTGGGCGAGTCAGCGCGACTGAGAGACAGCGGAGAGTTCAAGGCCTCAGTCGCCGTGCTCGAAAGGGCCAAGGAGCGGCTGAACGGCTATGTTCCACCCGCGCTGCGCGACCGCCTGCACAAAGAGTTTGAAAACCTGGAGCTGGCCATGCGCCTGGACGGTATCCGGCTGGACCGCGCGCTGATCAGGCTGCCGATCGACCTGCTTGGCGTGCTGGGATCGACGGCGACCAGCGCCTCGGCCGCCGACGACCCGCATAGCGAGAGTTCGGCTTGTCGAAGTTACGAAGAGGCGTTTCGTGACGCGGGACTCGGCGCGCCGGGGGATGACCCAGCGGAAACTGCCGCCAGAGTCCGGGCGTCGCCCCTGCGCGCCGCTCTGGTGGCCGCTCTCGACGACTGGGCTGCTTGCGCGTCTCGTGGCGAGCTGCAAGACTGGGCGCTGGCGGTGGCCCGGCATGCCGATCCCGACTCCTGGCGCGACCGCGTCCGGGACCCCGCGACCTGTGACAACCCCGAGGCGCTCCGCGACCTGGCGGAAGCGGCCCCCGTGGCCCAGCAAACGCCCCATTTGCTGGCCTTGTTGGGGGCCAGGTTGCAGACAAAGAATCTCGATGCCGCGCCATTCCTGCGGCGCGTCGTGGAAGCCTATCCTGCCGACTTCTGGGTGAACATTGAGATGGGCAATTCGCTCCATCGTCGCTCCAATGTGCTGGAGGCGATTGGTTACTACCGTGCGGCCATGGCGTTGCGGCCCGAACTACCGGCCGTGCATTACGCGATTGGCAATATGTATCTCGATCTGAAGCGGTGGGACGACGCGATTGCGGCCTACGAACAGGCCGTCCGCCTGGATCCCGACAACGTCTGGTACCACAACCGGCTCGGCTTTACCATGGCCTGGAAAGGTGGCCGCGACGACGACGCGATCGCCCAGTTTCGCCAGTCGATTCGGCTCGATCCACACCACGGCTGGTCGCACTACCTGCTGGCCGTCGCCCTGGAGAACAAGGGCCAGTTGATCGCGGCCGCGGACGAGTTCCAGGCCGTCGCGCGACTGCTTCCCGAGAAACGCGTCGAAGCGAACCGGCGGCACCGCGGGCTGTTGTTGAAACTGGGACGCGGCACCGAGGTCTGTGCCGACTGGAAGGAAGAGCTGGCGGCTCGCCCGCCCGACCACGACGAGTGGTTCGGATACGCCGAACTGTGCCTGTACCTGGGTGAGGAAGCGGAGTATCGGCTCGCTCGCCGCGAGCTGTTGACTCAGTTCGGCAACACCACGGATCCGACGGTCGCCGAACGGGCCGGTCGCGCCTGCCTGTTGTTGCCGGCGTCGGGCGATGAATTGCGCCAAGCCGTCGCGCTGGCCGATCGCTGCGTGGCGGCGGGACGCTCGGGTCACGAAGGTGCGTACCCTTATTGCCTGTTCGCGCAGGGGCTGGCCCGGTATCGCGAGGGCCGGTTTCAGGACGCCATCGAGTTGATGCAGGGTGAAGCCGCCTCGGTCATGGGGCCCTGTCCCCGCCTGATTCTGGCCATGGCGCAGCATCAATCGAGTCAGCCCGACGAAGCCGGCCAGAACCTGGCGGCAGCCATTGCGTCCTGCGCTTGGAGCCCGGACGAGGCGACCAACCACGACGTCTGGATCGGCCACATCCTGCGCCGCGAAGCCGAGGCCATGATTGCCGTTGGACCGGCGGTAGGGGAGCAAGGGAAGTGACGACCGGCCCCGCGACGGCCGTCAGGCGGGGGGCCGCGGGCGGCGGGGCCCAAACAACAGCCCGGTTTGCTGGCGGTGGGCGTAGACCTCGATGCCCGAGATCAGCAGCGAGCCGGCGCCGTAGAACAGGACCACGAACAACACGCCGTCGCCCAGTTCGTTGCCGCCCGCCGCGTCCACTGGGAACAGGGCCGCCTTCAAGAGCACGCCCAGGTGCGCGTTCCGCACCACCACCTCGATCCCCACCGTGAAGCAATCGGCCAGCGACTGTTTCAGCAACAGGCAGGCGGCATACGCCGCCCACAACGACGCCACCCCGAACAAGATCACCGCCACGGGTGTCCGCCACCCGTACTGCCCGACGTGAATCCGCCCCGAAGTGAGCGCGCCGATCACGATCACCGCCAGCAACACCAGGCTGGCGTTGATGCAGTAATTGCCGATCCGCAGCCGCTGCTCCGGGAACCAGCGCCGCAGCAGCATCCCGAAAATCAGCGGCAACAGCAGACCGCAGCCAATGTCCAGCAGGATCCGGCCGGCCGGCATCCGGAAGTCGTCCGGCAACTGCGCCGCGGCGTAAGTCTTCAGCACGAACGTCGTGGTCAGCAGACAGCCCAGCGAACAGACCGCCGTGGCCGCCACCGACAACGCCACGTTGCCGCGCCCCAGGTAGGCCAGCAGGTTCGAGAACAACCCGCCCGGCAGCGCCGAGACCAGCAGCAGGCCAATCCCGATCCCTGGCGGCAACGCGAACACTCGCGCCAGGCCCAGCGCCAACAACGGCGTGATCAGCACCTGCACCACGACCGTCAGGATCATGGCCACGGGCGAACGAAAGACCTGCTGAAAGTCGCGGACCGTCAGCGTGGCGCCCATGCCCACCATGGCGCAGATCAGCAAGGCCATCGACACGTGGTATTCGTAGTCCGCGTAGTTCCAGGACATGCGTAACCGTTCACGGGGTTTTGAGTTTCAATGAGTCGACGAGGAAACAATCAAGTCACTTCCGGCTCCCTCCCCGGAAGCCGGGGAGGGAGCCAGAGGGATATCAAGGGGGAGCGCTCGCCGAAGCCCACGCCGTCCAAGTTTCCCTCGGTTGTAACACCAAATTCCCTCGGCAAAACAACTTCAAAGCTGCACGATCTTGAAGCGCGGCGGGAGCCAGAAGTGATCGATGGAGTCCTTGTCGCCTATCTGCATTACGAATCGCCGTGAACGGTTACGCGTGGGCGACGCTGCCGGTTATCCGGCTGTACTGGATGTGGCGCATCTGTGGAAGATTTGTCTGATACCACCTTGGACGATTCCCTTGCAAAATCATTCGCTCACGCGCCGATCCACTCAACTATGCCGTAATCGACGAGCGCCCAACAGTGGCGGATCGCGACGCGGCGACCGGAGGCCCAGCACCCTGGCGGGCTCGGCCTTGGAGGCAACGGACTGAACCGCTTGCCGTGAACTGGCCCGGCGGCAACTGTTTAACGGAGTGTGATCATGAAAAGATTCTACCTGCCCGCGCTGGCAACGATGCTGGCAGCCTTTGGCCTGGTGGCTCCAGCCACGGCCCAAAACATTTCGCTGGTCGGCTGCGAAGCGCCCGTCTACTGTGACGGTGCGAACGGTTACCTGGACTGTGACGGTGGCAACGGTCACATGGGTTGCGATACGTGCGACGGCATTGCCGGCGCGTGCGACTGCTGCTGCGACGGTGGCGGCTGGCTGAATGGCAGCTTGTACGGCGAGGCCGAACTGCTGTTCTTCAAGTATGCCCGCGCCGACGGCGTGCGGGTCGGGCGCGATCCGGGCGAGGGCGTGCTGGGCGAATACCTGACCGCCCCCCGCTTCACCCTGGGCTGGATCGCCGACGGCGGCCTGGGCTTCCGTCTGCGGTACTTCGAATTCGACCAGGCCCAAAACTCGTACTTCAGCGAGCAGATTGGCCAAGGCGTCGAGCAGATCGGCGTCGATGCGTACACGATCGACTTCGAGGTCTTCGAAAAGATCTGCCTGAACAAGAACTGGACGCTCGAACTGAGCGGCGGCCTGCGGTACGCCGACTTCGAAGAGGTGATGATCGACAGCTTCGAAGCCGGCCCCGTCCTGCCGGGCACCGAATTCCGCGCGAACGCCTTCGACGGCTGGGGCGGCGTCCTGGGGATCCAGGCCAATCGGCGGATCGGCCGCTACAGCAGCTTCTACGGCCGCTTCCGCGGTTCGATCCTGGCCGACGACAAGACCGTGGCCAACAGCCTGTTCGTGGGCGAACTGGCCACCGAGGTCAGCGAGCAGATCGACAGCGTGGTGGGCATCACCGAACTGGCGATCGGCTACGAGTACGCTCGCCTGACCAGCAGTGGCCGGCTGCTGTTCGCCCGTGCCGGCTTCGAATGGCAGAACTGGTACAACTTCAGCAGCTCCGACCTGGGACCGGTCGATCTGCCCGGTCCGTTCGGAGGTTCGCTGGGTGAGTCGCAGAACACCGGCGCCTCGGACGTTGGATTCTACGGTGCCACGCTGTCGATCGGCGTGGAGCTGTGAGCCGAGCCTGACAACCTGCTGACACTCCGTTGGTCCATCCCGCGTCGCCCGCCGACTCCCCGGCGGGCGACGTTGTTTCTTGCCCCTTCCCAGGCGCCGGCCAAACCAGGGTCGTGGTCAAAAGTCAATCCAGCAGGCGCGGCGGTGGCCGCGCCTGTCAAAGTGGGGCCTGTCAAAGTGGGGCCTGTCAAAGTGGAGCGGCCCGTGCCGAATCGTCCAAGAACGCCGGTCGGGGGGCCGATGAGGAAGATACCTCGCGAACGGATCCCACTTGCCGACGACGCGGCGCGCGGCCGCCCGACCTGCCAGGGACCTGCCATGCCCCCAACGACCGCCGCCCCGCCGCTCAACTCCCCTGGCCGCTCGTCGGCGTCGCCACGTCGCGCCGGAATTTCGCCGGCCAGTCCCACGCTCTGGCTGCTGCTGGGCTGCGGTCTGTTGGCGGCCGGCGGTTGCTCGCTGCTGCCCGACAAGGGTGGCAGTTCCGAACAAGCCCCCAGCCGCACTGCGTCTCAGCCCGGTACCCAGTCAGTCAAGCTGTCCTACCAGTCGGACTCCGGGCGGCTGAACCTGTTGACGGCCAGCCAGTTGCCGGCGCAACCACGGCCGGACCATCGGCAGGTTGGATTTCAACAGCCAACGAACGCCGGCATTCCCCCTTTCGCGCAGTGCCGCCTGTCGCTCGTCGCGCCGCATCCGCAGGGAAAAACCGGCTATGCGCTGGCCGTGTTGACCGTGCTGCCCGACTCGGTCGCCCGCGACCACTCGATGTTCGAATCGGTGAGGAGCCAGGTCGTCGGCGGCGGTTCGGAGCCCGGCACGTTTCATTCGGCGCTGGAGGTCTGGACCACCGACGTTCCTCAGTGGCAGGTCGAACAACTGCTGACGCGGCTACGGGAGGCGGATTTCTTCCGCCGCCAGAGATCGTTCCAGACCGAAGTCCACTTGTGGACCGAGATCGACGGCACGTCCTTTGGCAAGCCGACCGCGCCCATTGCGGAACTCGATGCCCTGATCTTGCGCGTCCGCCACGAGGGGCGGCTCGTCCGACGCTCGACGCCCACCGCGCCCGAATCGTGGCAGCAACCGCTGCCCGAACTGGTGCGATTGCCGCCCGTGGGCCGCGCGGGGTGAGCGGTTATTCCGGCGTTACTCCGCGAACGCGCGCTGCGCGCGGGTGATCCGCCGGTGCAGGTTCTCGCGGCCCAGGTACAGCCGGTCGCGCGGCTGAGCCTGCTGCAGTTGGTGATACTGCCGCTGCACGGCCTCCCACCGCTGACGATCGGGCGGATGGCTGCGGAAGAAGTCCAGCATCGGCAGTCCGGCCGCCGCGGGCTGCCGCCGGTCGCGGAACAGCTCGCCCAACGCTCGCGGATCGTAACCCGCTTCGTAGGCCCAGCGCACTCCGTCGGCGTCCGCTTCGGCTTCGTCTTCGGGTTGAAACGGTCGCGAGAACATCTTCATCAACGTCAGGCCGCTGCTGAGCATCTGGTCGGGAGAGAAGCCCGCCTGATCGGGCGCGAGGCCCTGCTGAGCCAGTTTGAGCCGCCGCACGTGCAGCAACTGGTGCCCGTGGTCCAGGTGCGACAACTCGTGCCCGACCACGCCGACCAACGCGGCCTCGCTGCCGGCCGTTTCCAGCATCCCGTGAGTGAAAAACAGCGTGCCGCCCGGGAAACTGCGGGCGTCGACCGCGTCCGTCTCGACCACGTACACGCGAATTCGCGCGTAACGGGCCGCGTGCTGCATCCGGGGTCGAATCAGCTCGACCAGCCGACTGACATAGGCGTGATCCCGGCCGCCGCTGACCACGGGCAGCCCCTGCTGGCGGAGCGCCCGCAGGTGAGCGTCCACGGCCTGCTCGCCAATCTTCCGCTCCTCGGTAGCCGACACCGGAACCTGCTGCAGCTTCCGACGTTCCTCCGGCGCCAGCGGGCCGAAAAGATTCTCCAGAGGCCCGCCCCGGAACAGCCCCTCCAGCTCGCGCGGCAACGCAAACGGCAGCTCGCCCGGATTCACCGCACCAGGCAGCGCGGGACGCTCGGCGGGCTGCCCGGGCTCCGCCGCCAGACCGTCGCCGGGCAGGACGCAGGCGACCGCCCAGGTCAGCCAGATCCAGGCCGGCAGTTGTCGCCGCGCGGTCGCCGTCGGCGACGAGGTTGCTTTGGCTGAGTAGGTAAACGCTTGCTCTTGGCGGCTCGAAGGCGGCGCCGAAGTGCTGCTTGGATTCGATGCGAGACTTGAAGTGCGGGGCCCGCTACTTTCGCGGAGCGAAAGGCGACTATGGCGATCAGCCCAGAGTTTCCGCGGCATCAGCAGGTGCTCCCGAATGAACGGCGTTTCGGGACATTATAGGAGACCCGACCGAATCACGTCCAACAGAACCCGCGGCGAAGCCAGCCGAGAATCGCGGCTAGCCTGCCCGTGGAAAGTGCGGCCCGCTGGCAGTTATATTGTCAGCCAGGAGTCGCAGGTTCCCATCTCGTCCCGCCAATTCTCTTTGTGCAAAGGTGCCGTGGCATGAACAAGCCCGATTCCGCTTCGAATGTGGCGACCTACGTGCTGCTGGCGCTGGCCGGCCTGGCTGTTCTGGCGCTAGTTGGCTTTCTGGTTTGCGGAGTCGGCGGGTTTTTCTTCGCGTTCACCCGCGTCCAGTCGCAGGTGCCCGTGCCTCCGCCCGTGGCCGTTTCGAGCGACATGGCCATGCCGGAGCAGTCAATAATGGAAGCGGAACCTGATGTGGATGGCGACGCGCGGTCGGCGGACCAGGCGCCTGAGGACCGGGTGCAACGAGCGGAAGAGGCGGAATTGCTGCTTCGCAAACAGTTGGATCTTTACCGCCTGGACGTGGGCAGCTATCCCGAGACAACTGCCGGGCTGGACGCGCTGCGCGAGAAGCCCGAAGCGCTGACCAACCCGGACGCCTGGCGCGGTCCGTATGCCGACCAGATTCCGCTCGACCCCTGGGGCCATCCGTACCGCTACGAACGTCCGCAGGAGGATACGTTCAGGCTGTGGTCGATGGGACCCGATGGGGTCGATGGTTCGGTCGACGACGTGGAAGCGCGAGTCGATCTGAACCCGTGAATGGTTGAGCGGCGGGTTGGCGAGCGGCGGGCTGGCGAGCGGCGGGCTGGCGAGCGGCGGGCGTCAGCCCGCTGTTTCTCCGTTTTCTCCGCGACGCGCGGACGGTCCATTTCGTCGTCGGTTCGGTCGGCGAGAGAAACAGGGGGCTGACGCCCCCCGCTCGCCTGTGGCCAAGCTGACGCCCCGCTCGCCTTTCAGGCCATGCCGCGACGGACGGCCCAGACCGCGGCCTCGGTGCGGTCGCCCACGTTCAACTTGCGGAGCACGTTCTGGACGTGTTCCTTGACTGTCTCGACGCTGATTTCCAACGAACGGCCGATCTCGCGGTTGCTCAGACCCAGCGCCAGGTGCCTTAGCACCTGGTGTTCGCGGCGAGTTAGCGTCGGCATGTCCTCGCTGGGTACCGGCCGCTTGCGCATGGCATTCACCACGCGATCCATCGCGCTGCCCGCCTCGGACTTGCGCCCTTCGGCCGTGCGCTGGATGGAGTTCAACAGTTCGGCCCGCGTGCACTCCTTGCTCAGGAAGTCATACGCCCCCAGAGCGACGGACCGCGCGATGTACGTCGGATTGTCGTAGGTCGACAGCATGATCACTCGCGTGTCGGGCTGTTCCTCCCGGATCTTTTCCAGGGCTTCCAAACCATCGGCTTCCGGCATCCGCACATCCATCAACACCACATCGGGCTGCACCTCGCGAACCTTCTCCACCGCCTGGTTGCCGTCGGCAGCCTCCGCGACAACCTCCACTTCCGAACCCTCCAGCAGACACATCAGCCCGCTTCGCACCACCTGGTGATCGTCCGCGATCATCAATCGAATGGCCATCACAACCCCCTCCTACGCAGAAAACTTCACTCAAGTACCCCCTCCGAAGCCGTCCATCAGCCAGATCTCGCCGCCGGGGCAAATCCCGTGTCCGCAACCGCTGTTGGCGTTTGGCGGATCGCGGCTCCCGGCCGCTGGACGATTTCGACCCCAGCCAACTCCCGGAATCCGGGCATCGGCCTTGCCCCATTATAACTGCAAACCAAGTGCCATACCTTGGGGTATCCAAGTTCCAACCCGCTTGGGGTGACAGCTTGCCTGGCCCGGGAGTGATGGCGAGTGCCGGAGAAATCAGCGTTTACCGCCCTCTGGGGCTCCGTCGCGAGGCGGCGACATCGGTATTGAAGTCGCGGCAGCCAGCGACTGGCCAACTGGTTGAGGCTGGCCCAGGCTGAGCGTCGTTCGACCACTGTTCGACCACTGCCTGCGGAAACTACGTGCGCGCCGGCGATCGGTGGCCGCCTGCGGATGGCCGCATTGCCGATGGAAACGGAACGAGAACAGGCACCTGGCCATCGTATGGATGGTGCGGGCCGCGTTGTTTGGCATGCGAATTGCCAACTTGTGTGACCGGCCAATGGGTCTGGGGAACAGAGATAAAGAGAGAGTGCGACATGTGGAACGTCGAGTATTGGGATGAGCAGCATCAGACGTGGTTGCCGGGAATGACGACGACCGATCGGGCGGCCGCCAACCAACTGAGCGGCTGGTTGGATACGATCGGTTGGCGCTGCCGGGTACAGCAGGCCAGCGCCTCGGCCAGCGACCCCGCGCCCGGAC
>JAGFJK010000296.1 GCA_024102795.1 Pirellulaceae bacterium | reverse complement strand
GAACGACGAACCGGTTCCCGATGGCACGCCGGAAGAACTGATGGCGTACATCCGCCGCGTGGGCGGGCAACGACCGGCGGGCAATACCGAAGAGGAGCAGATCGCCAGCTTCCGCCAGATGAACGAGAAGATCATCGCGGCCGCCGACAAGATCCTGGCCAGTTCGGCTCCCGGCGACATCGGCAAGCAAGCGGTCCAGATCAAGCTGAACGCCTTTCGCGGCCTGGCCGAAGTCGGCACGCCCGACATCATGCCCCGCATCCGCACGTTCTGCCAGGAGCTGCGGCAGAGCGGTAACCTGGAGTACGCTCGCCTGGGCCGCATGATCCTGTTCGGCATGCAGGTCGGCTCGCTGGCCGCCGGCGAATCCGACGACGTCAAGTCCGTGATGAATGAGCTGGACGCGATGCTGGTCGACCGCGAATGGATCGCCGCCGAGGGTCAGGGCGAGCAGGTGTTTGGCCTGACCTACCAGGCGGCAATCGCCCTGCAGACCGTCGGCAAGTTCGCCGAAGCCGGCGCCGCCTTCCAGCGGATTGGCGAAACGTTCCAGACCCATCCAAACCCCGAAATCGCCACGGAAGCCAAGAACCTGCTGGAACGCTCGGCCCTGGTGCAGGCCGACTTCGACGGCAAGCGAGACGCGGCCCTGTTCGACAAGCCCGAGGCGATGGAGCCGTTCATGGGTCTCGTCCGCCAGTTGCTGGCCGGGCAGAACCCCGGTCCCTACCTGCTGCAACAGATGCTGGACGCCGGGCAGTACATGGAGTTCACTCAGCATCCCGACTCCGCTCGCGAGATTTACAGCCTGGTCGGACAGGCCTACCAGGGGCATCCGAACCAGGAACTGGCCGCGCAGGCGGCCGAGCGGACCACCAACGGCACGCGCCGCCTGGACTTGCTCGGCAAGCCGTTCGTTGTGGAAGGCGTGCTGCCCGACGGCACGCCGTTCGACTGGAGCGCCTACCAGGGCAAGGTGGTGCTGGTGGACTTCTGGGCTTCGTGGTGCCAGCCGTGCATCGCCGAGATTCCGAACATCGCCAAGAATCTGGAACTTTACCGCTCCAAGGGCTTCGACGTGGTCGGCGTCAACCTGGACGAGAATCCCGAAGACCGGCAGAACTTCCTGCAGCGGAATCAGTTGCCCTGGGCCACCGTGATCAGTGCCAATCCCGAAGCTCAGGGTTTCGACAACCCGCTGGCCGTGAAATGCGGTATCGACGCGATCCCGTTCCTGGTGCTGGTCAATCAGCAGGGAGTGGTCGTGGCGATGCACACTCGGGGCGAGGAACTGGGCCAGAAGCTGGCCGAGCTGCTGGGCCCGGCGGTGCCGCCCGCTGGCAGTCCCGCGCCCGCCGGTGCAAACCCGCCTGGTGCCACTCCGCCTGGTGCCACTCCGCCCGGGGGCACGCCGCCCGGGGCCACTCCGCCCGGGGGCACTCCGCCCGGTACGGAAGCGCCCGCTCCCAACACGTCGGGCGGGCTGCCGGCGGACGAATCAAGCTGGTTCGTGTCGTTGGCCGATGAGCCGGAGAGTACCGAGACCGAAAACACGACCGACGATCCGGCCGACGATGAAAAGGCGAACCCCTACCTGGCGGCGGCCGGCTTGTCGCCCGCGGAACTGATCGACTATCTGCTGGCCATGGAAGAGAAGCCGCTGACGATCCAGCGGCGGCCCGGCTTCGCGGAAGCCATCGCCGAAGCGGCCGACCGCGTGCTGGCCGCCGACGCCTCCGACAAGTTCGACACGATCGCGGCCCTGGCCAAGTTCCGGGTGCTGCACGATCGGGCGTCGTTCGACGACCAGCAGGCCGACGAGCAACTGGTGAAGTTTCTCGAACAGATGAAGGACGACCAGCGGCCGAAGATCGCCGCCGAGGTGCTGTTTCTCTCGTTGGAACGCAAGGCCCTGGACGCCGACGAGCTGCCGCTGGACCAACTGCCCGAACTGCTGAACGAACTGGCCCGCTTCTTCGAGGGCCAGACGCTTGCTCAACGCCATCTGCGCATCGCCTCGGCCACCGTCCACGCCGTGAATCGCCTGGAGCAGGACGAGGTTCGCGAACAGGAGTTTCAGCGGTTCGGCAAGCTGTTCGCCGCCAGTCCCGACAAGGAGCTGGCTCGCTACGGCAAGAAGATCGCCAAGAGCAGCGGGCCGGGCAGCTCGGAACTGGTCGGGCAGCCGCTGGAGCTGACCGGAACGACCACCGATGGCGAGGCGTTCGCGTGGGACACCTATCGCGGCAAGGTCGTGCTGGTCGACTTCTGGGCCACCTGGTGCGGACCCTGCCGCAAGGCGATGCCCAAGGTCAAGGAACTGTATGAAAAGCATCGCGACGGGCCGTTCGACATCGTGGGCATCAGCCTGGACCAGGACCTGGACGCGCTGGCCCAGTACCTGGACGAGAACAAGATCGAGTGGACCAACCTGTCGGGCGAGGACACTCAGGAGCTGGCCAAGAAGTACGGCGTCCGCGGGATCCCGACGATGATGCTGGTCGACGCCGAAGGCAAGATCGTCGCCGTGTCGCACAACATCGACGACCTGACCGGAAAGCTGGAAGAGCTGTTGGCGGCCGGCAAGAAGGCCCCATAGGACGGCCCCGTCGGAAGGGACCGTAGAACAGGACCGTAGGACGGGACTACTTCAGCGGCAGCCAGTTCGCGCCGACGATGGTGGCCAGCAGGCCCGCGACGCCCATCACGACGCTCATCGGCGACACGGTCTTCAGGCCTTCGGCCTCCGTCATGCCGCTCATCTTGCAGATCACCCAGAAGCCGCTGTCGGCCATCCAGGCCACGGGTTTCGAACCGCAGCCGATCGCCATGGCCAGGTAGACCGGGTGGAATGGCAACTGGTCGGACGTGGCCAGGCTTTGCAGCACTCCGACCGACGTGATCATGGCGACTGTGGCCGAACCCTGGGCGGTGCGGATCAGCGCGGTGACCGTAAAGGCGATGGGCAGAATCCACACGGGATGCACGCCCTCGGTCAGTCGGGCGATCTGATCGGCGATCCCGCACTGCCGGACCGCGTCGCCGAACGCGCCGCCGGCCGAGGTGATCAGAATAATTACGCCGCCGCCGGCCAGGGCCATTTGCACGGCGGCGGTCAGTTCGCGGCCCGAAGAGCGCTTCTGCCAGGCTAGCGTGGCCAGGGCGATGGCCGCCGCGATGACCAGGGCCACGTTCTTGTCGCCCAGCGCGTCGACGGCCGGCTTGACGGCGAGCAACCACGCCGGCTGCTCGGCCGACGGCGTACCATCCAGGTACGTCTTGAGTCCGGTCTGAGCGGCGATCAGCAGCACCGGCAGGACGATCGGCAGCAGCGACAGCCAGGTGGGAGGCAACTGGCTGGCATCGCGGCTGGCCAGCGCTTCGAGATCGGCCAGCGACGCCTCGGCCGAATCGCGGAGCGGGATCTCCAGGCGCCGATTGATCCACAGCGCGTAGGCATAGCCGGCCAGCGACGCGACCACGCCGACCGCGCAGCCCACCGCGATCATGGTCATCAGGCTCACACCCATCGACTCGGCGACGAACAGCGGGCCGGGCGTGGGCGGGACAAGCGAATGGGCCATCGTGCCGCCGGCCACGATGGTCAGGATATACAGCAGGTAGTTGCCGCCGGTCCGCAGCCGCATCGCCTTGCCCAGCGGGACCATCAGGTAGAACACCGTGTCGAAGAAGACGGGAATCCCCAACAGGAAGCCGCTGCCCAGGAACGCCAGCGGCGCTCGCGCCTGGCCGACCACGGCCAGCGTCGAACGGACGATGCGGTCGGCCGCTCCGCTATCGAGCAGGCACTTGCCGATGATCGACGCCATGGCGATCAGGATGCCGATGCTGGTGCACGTGGCGCCGAAGCCCTTGGCCACGCGGACTGGAGCGGCCACGCGTCCGGCCCGCCGAGCCTCGGCCAGCTTCAGCGGATGAATGGCCAGGCAACGGGCGGCCTCCGGCGCGGGATCGCCGGTGAGTTGAACCAGGCGAGCGGTGCCGGTTTGCCCGTCCCTGGCGGCCCCCGCAACGAATTCAATCTCGCCGACTGTTTCCAGGTCGCCGCTTCCATCATGGCCGCCGGCCAGCAGCAACAGCCTCATCCCCGGCTCCACGAATACGGCCCGCGTCATCCGCAGGCTGACCGTGCCCGCCCGCGGATCGATGGCCGACACGCGCAGTGCACGGCTCTCGATCTCGGTCCGCTCCACCGCGCTCGTGGAACTCAGCCAGGCAACCGTCAGGGCCGCCAGCAGCAAAGCCAGGAATGCATGCAGGCGCAGGACCAGGATTCCCACCAGCACGATGCCGATGGCCAGCAGCAGGATCCAGACGGGTTGCATCCGGTGCTCGGCTCCAGCAGAAAACAAGTGCCAGGCAAGTGTGCGACAGGGATCGTTGTTCCGACCTGCCGCCGACAGGGCAGCAGACGAGGATACCACACCGCGGCCCGCTGGGCGAAGAACTTTTGCACGGACTGCGGTATACTGGGACCACCATGTCGCTTCCGGATTGTTCTTTTCAGCCAGTTGGTCCCGTGCGCCGCGTTGCGCCGTCGAGCCCGCCCGCCAGTCGTCGCGATTTCCACGCGACGACGCGCGCGACGACCACACGCATGATGCGAACCGCGTGGTTTACCTGTGCGCCGGTCGGCCTCGGCGCGCTGCTTGTCCTGGGAACACTGCTTGCCGGCATCCGCCTGGACGCCGCCGAACCGGCCCCCGCGGACAAGGTCGCGGTGGAAGATTCGACTCAAGGCCTGGAGTTCTTCGAACAGCGGATTCGCCCCGTGCTGGTGCGGCACTGCTACGAGTGCCACGATTCGGCCCAGGGACCGGTCAAGGGCGGCCTGCGGCTGGATACGCGCGACGGCATGCGCCGCGGCGGCGACAGCGGGCCGGCCGTGGTCCCGCGGCGCGTCGACGAAAGTCTGCTGGTCGGCGCCTTGCGACACGATGCGTTCGAGATGCCGCCGCAAGGCAAGCTGCCGGAGAACGTGATTGCCGACTTCGTCCGCTGGATCGAGATGGGAGCGCCGGACCCTCGGACTGGCCCGGCGGAAACCGCCGCGCCGCAACCGGCGACGGACCTGGAAGCCGGTCGCCAGTTCTGGTCATTCCGCCCGCTGCAAGACTTCGCGCCGCCCGCGGTCAACGACGCTTCCTGGCCGCGAACGGCAATCGATCACTTTGTGCTCGCTCGCCTGGAACAGCAAGGGTTGCGGCCAGCGGCGGACGCCCAGCGGCAGGTGCTGGCGCGGCGGCTGTCTTTCGATCTGCTGGGCCTGCCGCCGTCGCCCGAACAGATCGACCAGTTTGTGCGGGACGAGCGGCCGGACGCCGTCGAGCGGCTGGTCGACCGCCTGCTTGACTCGCCGCACTTTGGCCAGCGCTGGGGCCGCCACTGGCTGGACGTCGTCCGCTACGCCGACTCGGTCGGCGGCGGGCGGACGCGCGTGCTGCACGATGCCTGGCGGTATCGCGACTATGTGTTCGACGCACTGAACGCCGATCGGCCCTACGACCGGTTCCTGGCCGAGCACCTGGCGGGCGACCTGCTGGCGGGCGACCTGCTGGGGATTGACGAAGTGTCGGAACGGGCGCGTGGGCTGACCGCCACCGGCTTCCTGCTGCTGGGTCCGATCAACTACGAACTGCAGGACAAGGAACTGCTGCGGCTGGAAGTGGTCGACGAGCAGCTCGACACGATGGGCCGCGCATTCCTGGGGCTCACGATCGGATGCGCTCGCTGTCACGATCATAAGTTCGACCCGATTCCGACCGAGGACTACTATGCGCTGGCGGGCATTTTCCGCAGCACGCACTCGCTGACTCCCGGCAACGTGTCGGGATTCGTGCAGCGACCGCTGCCGCTGCCAGCCGAGCAGCAGCAGGCTCGCGAGCGGTACGAGCGGCAGGTCGAACCGATCAACCGGCAGTTGGCCGACGCCCGCCAGCAGCTTGGCCGCCTGCAAGGCTCGGCCGTCGGCGCTGGCAAGCAGGCCGCGAGCAAGCCTGTACCGGCCGACTCGCTGCCGGGGATCGTGGTCGACGAGTCGCAGGCCCGGCTGGCGGGAGACTGGAAGGCCAGCAGCAGCGTGGGGCCGTTCGTCGGCGCCGGTTATCATTACTGCGGCGCCGGCGACGCCTCGGCCCGGTTCGAGGCCCAGTTGCCGCGGGCCGGCCGATACGAAGTCCGGATCGCTCACACGGCCAATCCGAATCGCGCGTCGAACGTGCCGGTGACGGTCGCGCATGCCGAGGGCCAGGCGGTTCGCCGAGTGAATCATCGGCGGACTCCGCCGCTGGACGGCCTGTTCGTGTCGCTGGGCGAATTCTCGTTTGAGGCGGGACCGGCCGCGGTGATCATCGGCTGCGAGGGGCTGGACGGCCTGGCGATCGCCGACGCCGTGCAGTGGCTGCCGCGGGCCGAGCAGGGGACTGCGGCCGGTCAAAACGCGGCGGCAGAGCCAGCCCCGCCGGCCATCGCCGCCGAGGAAGCCGATCGCCAGCGGCAAGCAACCGCACTGCAGCAGCAGATCGCGCAGCTCGAAACGCAGCTCAAGCAGCTCGAACGCCAGGCGCCGCCGGCCCCGCCGCTGGTGATGGCGGTCGAGGACCAGGCGGAGGTCGAGGATTTCTACGTTTGTATTCGCGGCAATCTCCGCAATCCGGGCCCGGTGGTGCCGCGCGGTTTCCTGCGCGTCCTGCAGCCGGCTGAGCGGCAGGGGCGGCCGGAGATTTCGCCGGGGGAAAGTGGTCGGCGGGAGCTGGCCGAGTGGCTCGGCTCGCCCGACAACCCGTTGCCGGCGCGGGTCTTCGTGAACCGCGTCTGGCTGCACCTGCTGGGCGAGGGGCTGGTGCGAACGCCCGACAATTTCGGACAGATGGGCGAGCGGCCGACGCACCCTGAGTTGCTGGATTACCTGGCCGCGAGGTTCATCGCCGACGGCTGGTCGGTCAAGCGGCTGATTCGCCGGATTGTGCTCTCGCGGGTCTACCAGTTGAGCAGCGACGAGTACCCGGAGGCCGAGGCGGTGGATCCCGACAACCGGTTGCTGGCCCGCGCGCATCACCGGCGGCTGGACGCCGAGGCGATTCGGGACCTGGTGCTGTCGGTCAGCGGCGAACTGGACTTGCGTTTCGGCGGGCCGGCGGTGCCGGCGAGCGTCAAGTCGGAGTTCGGCTACGAGTTTCCGGAAGGCCGCCGCAGCGTGTACCTGCCCGTGTTCCGCAACCGGTTGCACGACCTGTTCGAGGTGTTTGACTTTGCCGATCCGAACCTGGTCAGCGGCCGCCGCCACACGAGTACCCTGCCGACTCAGGCTTTGTATCTGATAAACAGCCCGTTTATCATGCAGCAAGCCGGTGCCGCGGCGCGGCGGTTGTTGGACGAGGCGGCGATGGACTCGGAGCGGCTGCGGCTGCTGTACCGTCGGGCTCTGGGCCGCGAGCCGTCGGCGGCGGAGCGGGACTTGGCGCTGGGATACTTACACAGTGCGCCCGCGGGCCAGGCGGCCCCAGACGAGCGGCGCGCCGAGCAGGCTTGGGCCACGGTCTGCCAGGCGCTGATGGCCAGCCTGGACTTTCGTTATCTGAAGTGAAACGCATGCCACGCCGAATGCTCATCGCGGATACCTGCCGACCGGCGGCACCGGGCTGCTCGCGGCGCGAGCTGCTGCGGAGCGCGGCCTGCGGCTTTGGAAC
>JAGFJK010000288.1 GCA_024102795.1 Pirellulaceae bacterium | reverse complement strand
CGTCGCCCTCTTCGGGCGGTTCCGCACCGGCCAACTGCGGGCCGGCCAACCGCGGGCCGAGTCGCCTCGATCGCCCGCCGGCGAGGCGTCCTCCACCGCGGGGCCCTCCACCGCGACCCCGTCTGATGCCGCGGCGTCAGCCAACGACGACGATGCCCAGCCATCATCCAATCTGGGACACGCCCTGGAAGATGCGTTGCAGGTCAATCCGAACGATGTGGACCTGGCCATCAGCCTGGCCGCCGTGCTGCGCGAAGCACCGGAATTCCTCAGCCAGCCGCAGAGACAGCAATTTTCCACCGTCGAACTGCGGCACCAGGCAGCCGACCGCTTTGTGGACCAGACCGTGACCTCGGCCGACACGGCCGAGGCCTTCCTGAAGCGGTTCTACTATCGCCAATCGTACAAGCTGGACGGCGGCGAGCAGGATCTGGCGGAGGCGTTGCGGCGCGAGCCGGACCATCCCCCGATCCTGCTGGCGGCCGCCACGCACCAGCATCAGCAGGCCGACAAGTCACGACCCCGTAACGCCACGCCCGAGCAGTTGGTGGAACTGTATGGTCCGGCTGAACAGCACTACCGCCGGGCGATCGCGCTGGATCCGGACGAGGTCCTGGCCCGGCTGGGTCTGGCGGAATTGCTGCGAGTCCGCGGGGACCTGGCCGAGGCGATCGCCATTGTGCGGGAAGGACAATTGCGGCGGGAGGAGACCGAGGAGCGCTTGGTGTTGCGGCTGGCCGAACTGCTCATCGCCGACTCGCAACTGGTGCCGGCCCGCGAGGCCCTGGAGAAGTTTGACTCCCACTTTTCGCACGCGGCTCCGCGGATGAACCCCACGCTGCGGCGGGATCGCGACGCCTACCGCCGCTGGCTGGAGGCTGCCTGGCTGCTGCGGAACGATCAGGCCGTGGCCGCCATCGCCTGGGTCCGCCCGGCAACCACCAGCGGCAGCGTCGAGTTTCAATACCGGGCCTGGTATACCCTGGGTCAGTGCTACGCCGCCGTCGACCAGCGCGATCGCGCTGCGGAAGCGTTCACCCAGGCCGCCAGCTTGCTCCCCGATGCGCTGGAACCGCGGCTCACGGCGGCCCAGGCCTGGCTGGACACGGGCCAGCCCGCGCAGGCGATTGCCCACCTGCAGCAGGCTCTCACCATTACAAACTCGCCCGACTTGCGGGCCTTGCTGGCCTCGGCCTACCTGCGGTTGCAATCTGCCCGGAATCCGGAGGAACGCGACTGGTTGGCGTTCGAGGCACAGATGTCGGCCTTGGAAGCCGAACCCTCGCGAGACCAGATGGACAAGCCCTGGCTGGTGGACCTGCTGCGGGTTGAACGCCGACTGGTGGACGGCGGGGACGGCGACCAGGCAGCCGCGCACTCCATCCTGCAAACCCTGGAGGCCGAATACCCCGCGCAGCCGGAGTTGTTTCGGCGGCTGGTCGGCCTGTACGAAAGCCTGGGAGCGCCCGAGGACGCCGATCGGCTGCTGGAGGCTTGCCGCGGCCTGCTGGCAAGCCCGGCGGAATTCCGTCTGTTGGAAGCCCAACTACTGGCGCAGCGCCAGCGCTTCACGGAAGCGGCGGACGTGCTGGCCAGGCCCGTCGCGGACGCCGCGCCCGGAGACCAGCAACTGCTCGCCCGCGGGCTGGTCCAAACCTACCTCGCCGCCAGTCGCTGGGAGGACGCCCAGGCCGAGCTGCAAGCCCAGCACCGCCAGCACCCCGACAACCCGCTGATCATGCTGCAACTAGGGGAACTCCGGCTGCGCTCGGAGGACTTCCAGGACGCCGCGGAGTGGGAGAAGCGACTACGGCAGTGCGAAGGAGAGGATGGCTCGTATTGGCGCTACCTGCGGGTGATGAGACTGCTGGGCGAAAGCGGCTCGGCCGACGCGAGCAGCCCCCAGTTGGACGAAGCCCGCAAGGTGCTGGGCGAGCTGCGGACGTTGCGCCCCGCCTGGGCCAAGACCCACATGCTGGACGGGATGCTTCACGAACGTCGCGAACAACCGGCACTGGCAATCGACGCGTATCGGCAAGCGGTCGCTCTCGGCGAGCGGTCGGCGGCCGTCTATCAGCGACTCAGCTTCCTGCTGTTTCAGGCCGGCCGCCTGGCGGAGGCCCAGCAGATCCTGGAAAACCTCGAACAGAGCGAGGTCGCGCAAACGGAGGAATTGTCGGCCCTCGCCATCACGCTGGCCGCCAGCCAGGACAACCTGACCGAAGCGATCCGCCTGGCGGAACGGCAGGTTCGGGAACGCCCCGACGATGTGGGCCCCTGGCTGCGTTACGGTCAGGTGCTGTTGCGGGCCAAGCGCGTGGAGGAAGCCCAGGCTCAGTTTGCACGGGCCGCCGAATTAGGGCCGGAAGACATGACGGCCTGGGTGGCCCAATTCGCCTTCCTGGTCCGCACCAATCAACTGGATGAGGCCCGGCGACTGATCCCGCGACTGGAAGGCCAGGTGCAGGTTCCGGAGGCCGAGCGGCAATTTGTGCTGGCGCAAGCCTTCGAAGCGCTGGCCGATCGACAACGGGCCCGCCAACACTACGAGCAAGCGGCCCAGTTGAGCAAGGATAACGTGGAACTGCTGGCTCGGATGTCGCGGTTCTTCCGCGATGAGGATCCGGCCGCCGCCGAACACGCCTTGCGAGGGATCCTGGCTGTGGAACCCGGCAACCACGGCGCCCGCCGCGGACTGGCCGTGATGCTCGCCGCGCGCGGCGAGTTTGACGAGGTCGCTCGGTTGCTGGAGGTGAAGACCGATGACAATCAGCAGACGGTGATCGATACGCGGCTCCGCGCTGCCCTGCTGCTGCAGCAAGTACCGCCCGAACTGGCCAAGGCCGAGGAATTGCTGTTGGAATTGGTCCGCCAGACGGGCAGCCCCGCCGACGTGGACCGGCTGCTGCTGGCCCAGGTCTACCTGAAACAGCGCGAGGCGAGTCAGAACGAGCTGGAGCGGGACACCAAGTTCAAGCTGGCGGTCCGCCACTTCACCAGCCTGTGCGCTCGCCAGAACCCACATCCGGATCACCTGCGGTTGTTCTGCAGCGTGCTGATGCAGGAGCAACTGTGGGGCGAGGCCGATCAGTGGTTGCGGGTCCTGGAGGACACCGCCCCCGGCAACCTGGAGGCCCTGGCCCTGCGGTGCCGTTGGCTGCAGCAACAGGGGCGCGGGAGCGAGGCGACGGCGTACGTGGACCAGTTCGCGCGGCGGACGATTCCAGCCGAGTTGGACCCGGCCCAGCAAGCGGCTCGGCAAGTGGCCCTGGGCAAGATGCTGATGGCCGGCCAGTTGCCGGCGCTGGCGGAAACCTGGCTCCGCCAGGCCGTGCAAACCGACGCCCGACATTTCGGCGAGCTGGTAACCTGCCTGGTCCGCCAACAGAAGGCGGACGAAGCCGTGCGGCTGTGTCTGGCCGAGGCCGAGAAGGACCAAGGCACACTGCCCGCGCTGACTTTGGCCAACATGCTGTCGACCACCAGTCTGGATCCGGAACAGGCGGAACCCGCCCTGCAACGCGCCATCGAACGACACCCGCGGGACGCCGAACTGCTGTCGGCCGTGGCCAGTCTCCGACTGCTGCGTCAGGGGCGAACCGCGGAAGCCGTGACGCTGTACCGCCGAGCACTCGACGCCGAACCCGACAACCCGCTGACCTTGAACAACCTGGCCGTGATCCTGGCCGAGGAGCGGCGGCACGACGAAGCCCTGCAATGCATCAATCGGGCGATCCAGTTGGTCGGCGGCAAGGCCCCGCTGCTGGATACCAAGGGCATGGTGCTGCTGCACGCCGGGCAGTTCCCCGAAGCTGCCGCCCTGTTCCGCCAGGCCGCCACGCAGCAACCCACCGACGCCCTGTTTCAGTTCCACCTGGCCTTGACCCAACTGCGGCAGGGCCAGATCGAGGAGGCTCGACAGACCCTGGAACTGGCCCTGCGCCACGACCTGCTCTCCCAGCCGTTAACGCCCACCGACAAACAACTGCTGGCGGAACTTCAGACGCAACTGAAGCCCGCCGCCCAGTGATTGGGAGAATCCGTATGCGTCGCCCCTTGGCGATCCTGTCCGTAGTTTGCGCCCTGGTGTTGACCCTGGGCGCGGGAATCCTGCATGGCCGGCTGCGCCTCCGTTGGGGACCCGACAAAGATCTGCGAGAGGCCGGCCAGCGGATGGCCGAGCTTCCGCCACAGTTTGGTCCTTGGACGATGGTGAGCAGCGACGAGCTGCCCGCCGAGGCGCTGGCCATGTTGCATTGCACCGCTTCCGTGCTCCGCTCGTATGTCAACCAGGATACCGGGGAGACGGTGACGGTCACCGTGCTCCAGGGACCCTCCGGTCCGATCTCGGCCCACGAGCCGGAAATCTGCTACTCCAGCCGTGCCTACGGCGTATCCGAGCCGCGAAGCATCGTTGAACTGGACGTCGTCGGCGACCGGCCCTCCGAATTCTGGGCGCTGACCCTCCGTTCCAAGGACGTGGACGAGTCGTTGTTACGAGTCTATTACGGCTGGACCACGGATGGTGTCTGGCAGGCTCCTGACGTGGCGCGCTGGACCTACGGCGGCAAGCCTTTCCTGTACAAGATCCAACTCGCGTCCCTGCCTGCGGAACTTTCAGCGCACGATCCGTGCGCCAGCTTCTTGCGGGACTTCGTCCCCGTTTTACGCCGTCAGGTGTTCCAGTCCCCGACGGACTGACCACCACGGGTTGACTTATTCGCGCCCTGCCCCTGCCCCCGGACTGTTCGGCGCCCGCCGGACGAGTCCCCTGTTGATTTCGAGGATTCGGAAGATGGCCCTTAATGGAAGACTCTGCGCCTGCGCGGAAGACGATCGCCGGTCGATTGGAGGTGGCGTTGTCCGGCGGAGCACCGGGACCGCTCGTCGTTACCTCTTTTGGAAGGGACTGCTGGACCGCCTGACGGCCGCCGTGCTGCTGGTTCCCGGCCTGCCCTTGCTGGGACTGCTGATAGTCCTGGTGCGGGCCACGTCCCGCGGTCCCGGCATCTACCGGCAAGTCCGCGTCGGCAAGGACGGCCGCGAGTTCACCATGTACAAGCTGCGCAGCATGAGGCAGGATGCGGAAGCGGGCACGGGCGCCGTCTGGAGCACGTCCCACGACAACCGGGTCACGCCGCTGGGACGATTTCTGCGGCGATCCCATCTGGATGAACTTCCGCAACTGTTCAACGTGCTGTGGGGCGAAATGTCGCTGATTGGCCCGCGGCCGGAACGTCCCGAATTCGTCTGCGTGCTGGAAGAGCAGATCGACGGCTATCGGGATCGGCTGGCCGTGCCTCCCGGAGTAACCGGGCTGGCCCAGATCAACTTGCCGCCCGATACCGACCTGACCAGCGTCCGCCGCAAGCAGGTGCTCGATCTGCTGTACATCGATACCGCCAGCGCCTGGCTCGATTGCCGCAT
>JAGFJK010000227.1 GCA_024102795.1 Pirellulaceae bacterium | reverse complement strand
AGCAACGCTACGGGTGCCGGGAAATCCTGGATGAGCAGGCGCTGCTGACCTGCATGGTGTACGTGGACATGAACCAGATCAAGGCGGGCATGGCCGCGACGCTGGAGGATTCACGCACCAGCGCGATTGCCGCTCGGCTGGCCGCCTGGCGGGCGCGCGAGGCGCAGACATCACTGGAGGAATTTCACAGTTCGCGCGGCGGCGGTGGTTACGACTTGTCGCTGGAACAAGTCGAAGCGTTGCTGAAGGACGCCTGGCTGGCACCGATCTGTTCGGGCGGACTTTTGATTACGCAGGGCGCGTCGGAAGTGGCTTGCGGCTCGTCAAGATTGGAAGTTGCTGGCGAGGCCGAAACTGCGCTGCTGGATTCACCGCGTGTGGACTCCGAGCTGGGCCATACTTGTGCCTCAGTCGCTGGGGGTGTTGAAACATCGGATGAGCCGCCGGTGTCCCTTTCGTCCTGCTCGGCCACTGGGACCAACGAGGATGCCGACAGCAGTCAGTGCGACAAGACCAGCGACGCGACTCTCCCCACGGACGCCGGCTTGTCGGGCGCGGAGACAACAACGTCGAACGCACCCAGCTACGCCCGTTATCGGCGGCTGTTTCCTGACGGGCAGCGTCGTCGTCGAGCGTCGGACAATCCGATTCTGGACATGCCGATGTCCGAGTACGTGCGGATTCTGCTGTGGGTGGTAGCACAGACCGTGGCGGCACAAGCGGTACCGGAGTCGGACCCGTCGGCGCTGGTGCAACACTTGAGGACCTACGGGCTGGATCCCGACCGCTGGACCGCGGCGGTGGACAACTTTGACGAATGGTTCGGCCGAGCGGTTGGCTCGATTGAGCGGTTGCGGGAGCTGCTGGGCCGCAACGGGGACCGCTGGGTCAAGGGGATGCGGAACTGCCGAGCGACATTCGGCTGACCGGGCGGCAGTGACCTGCGCCGGCCGGCGTGAGGACGATCAGCGAGCTTGATCGTCAGCCCCACCACGCCCGCCGCCGGAGCACGTCACCCTCCCATTATCCGTCGTTCCGCAACCCCGCAATTTCGAGCGATCCGCTCAGCGTGCAAGGATGTTGCGCCCGGAGGCTGCCTGACGCGGCCCTTCGCGCCCGTTTCCCGTCGCTTTCAGCCCGCTTGCCCCCGGCCGCCCCCTCCCATCCCCCCTCCGCCGGACCACCCGCCCGCCACTTTATCCCCTGGTCCCGCCGCCCAGCCATTCGAAGTTTGGGTGTCTTCCCTTTCCTGCATGGGTGTCTTCCCTTTCCTGAACGGTCCGTGCAGCGTTGCCGCAGTTCGAATCTGCCTTGAACTGCAGCCTGGCGCCTGTTGCCAATCGCTTGCCGCCCGCTTACGCCCGGCCGAACCCTCATCCTGCCCCCTCCGCCGGACCAACCGCTCACGACACCACCCGCCGGTCCCAACACCCAGCCGTCCGATTTCTGGGTGTCTTACGTTTCGGCGTCTTACGTTTCGGCGCTTACCTTACCGCCAGACCGCTGACAACGGTTACAATAGGAACTTCAGCCATCCGCTGGGCCGGTTCGGTCCGCACGCCACGTCGCCAAGGAAATCGCGGACCGTTGATGAGAATCACGATGAGTGCCACGATCCGATCGCTGTTTTTCTGGCTCGTTACGCTGCACGGCCTGGCGGCAAACGGGGCCGAGGTTGATTTTGCCCACGATGTCGTCCCGCTGCTGAAGCAACAGTGCTCGAAATGCCATGGTGGATCGCAGAAGAAGGGCGGATACTCGATCAACGTCCGCGAGTCGCTGCTGGCCGGCGGTGAGTCCGGCGTGGCGGTCGTCGTGGGCCAGAGCAAACAGAGCGAGCTGTACCAGCGAATCACGTCGAGCGACGATTCGCTCCGGATGCCGCCCGAAGGCGAACCGCTGACGGCCCGGCAGTTCGAGCTGCTGGCGCGCTGGATCGACGAGGGCGCGACGTGGGAGGCCGGCTTCTCCTTTGGCCCCCGCTTGTAGGTGATTCGTCCTCAGACAAGGTTCTTGGTCATTTTGCTAATTTGGCGAAATGGCCCACTGCCGAGCGTCGTGCAAGCATCCAGGAGGTCGGCGGCCGATTGCTCCAGGCTTCATGCTCGCAACTTTGCCAGTCCCGCCAGGCAGTTCTAGTTTGACAAAATAACCAAAAACCTTGTCTGAGCAAGGAATCGCGGCGCGGCTTCCACGTCAATGTCCTTGGATGACTCGCGGATCTCCGAACGCACGATGTAGCGGCTATAGCCGTCGAGCACAGTGATCAGGAAGGAGAAGGTACCGCTGAGGTTTTGTTGCCCGGCTTCCGCCAACTTGTCCCAATCGACCACAAGTGATTCTCATCTTCGGCACCTCTATCCGGCCCGGTCCTGATCTTGCACTAGTCCGCCCGAGCATAGCCATCGACGCGACCGTCTTGAACGACGTGCAGTGTTTGGTCCTCTTCGATTGTCAAGGCGCCCACCAATCCCGTGAACGGTGCTGGGCGTCCGCTGGAGAACGGAATCGTCCGCTTCTTCAGCAGGTCGAACACGTTGGCGTCGTAGTGGCTTTCGAAATAGCTGTTGCCGTCGCGGCGAGGCAAGCCAAAACGAGGCTGATTCATCGCCTCGGCTGGCGACTGTCCCCACTCGACGACTGCCGTGCAATACTGCCAGGGGCCATGGACGAACCCGAAACCGGGTGAACCAGCAATCAGGCGAGGCTTGCCATCTTTGAACAAGGCAAGGCAGGTCGAAAGCCCAGGAGCGCTCCCGCCGGCGCCTCGAACATGTTCGCGATTCATCGCATGGGCAGCGTAGACCCCCTCGACCAGGATGCCGGCGCCAAACGCGGTAGGCGTGTTGATCGAATGCGTCCCCCAGGCGATGTTGCCTTCCCTGTCCCGCACGACCAGGAAACAGGTGTTGAAGATCAGGTCGAAGGTCAGTTTGCGAAGCGGGCTCTTCACAACCTCTTCGGCGCGCTTCCGAGCATAGTCAGGCGAGACAAACTGTTCGTGCGCTTCCTTCGAGTACGTGCGTGAAGCAAGGAATACTTCCTCCATGATGCGATACTGACGAAACAGGGATTCCGGATTCGTGCGTGCCGGACCGCTCGACTTCAGATCCAGGGCCTCGTTCAGATGCAACGCGTAGATGTTCAGGCCGCCGGCGGCGATTCGATAGCCGCGGTAATTCCCTTCCAGGTTGACTTTCTTGCTGAAACTCAATTTCTGCCAGGCGGCCATGTCCTCCATCGTGATGTGCCCGCCGTCGGACCTGGCGCGGCGAACATAGTTCTTGGCAAATTCGCCCGTGTAGAAATACTCCGGCCCGTCGGCGGCAATGCGCTGCAAGGTCTCACCAAGCTTCGCCTGCACCAGCGTTTCACCAGCTCGAATGTAGCGGCCTTCTTTCGTCCAGAGTGCTTTGCCGTCTTCAAACCGTGCCGCTTTGGTTTTGTCCACGCTGGCGAGCAAGGTGCCAATCGCGAAGCCCTCCTGGGCATGCTTGATGGCGGGCTGGAAGAGTTGCTCCCACTTCAGTTTCCCGAATTCCTGGTGGGCGACATGAACGCCGGACAGAAATCCCGGCACCGGCATGGCACGGCCCGTTTGTGTGACTGGTGACGTGCGGTCAAAGTCATACTTCTCGGCTTCCGCCGGCCCCAACGGTCCAACGACGACGCTGATCTCGCCAGTCGCGGCATGGTAATAGTAGACGGAGAATCCGCCCCCCATCGAAGTCAAGCCATGCTCGACAACCGTTTGCGTCAAGGCCGCGGTGATGTAGGCATCCGCCGCGTTGCCACCCTGCGCCAACGCCCACAACGCCGCCTCCGACGCTTCCTTCGAGGTCGATGCCACTGCGTTCTGCTTGCCGGTCGCGTAGTGATCCCTGGGCTTGGAGAATCTCTGGGGATCTTGTGCAGACACTGCCGGGGCAGTCAGGACCGCAGCCATGGTCGCGGCAATCACCGCGAGGGCCTGTGTGTTCCTGGGCCATTGTCGAGGTGGCCTTGAGCTACGATCGGGCATGTTAGCCTCCTGGGAGAATGATCCGTGCATCCCTCCGTCCAACCAGGCGGAAGAAGCGGCAGGTCTCATTTCTTGATTAGGGTATCGCTCGAGTCCTTGCGTGCCGGGGCCGTGGCCTTGAACATCGTGCCCAGGTTGGTGGATTCCGCGGCCGTGACCAGGTGCTCTCCATCCGACGCAGGAAACCTTGCACTCTGTCATCCGAGAGCAATCGTGTGGTCATTCTCAGCTTGTCCTCACCTTTCTACCGCAGCCAACACCCGCTTGACCAGTTCCCTCTCGAAATCCCAGGAGTACGGGAAGGGCCCGTCGCCGATGCGAACGAAAACCAGGTCGAGGCTGGGCCCAGGCAACCGCAGTTGTGCCTTTGGCCAAACGCCTGAACGAAATCCTCGGGCGCGCCGGGGTGCTGGGCAGCGAGCCACCACTGCGCGCCATAAGCGGGGTTCGCCTTGGTTCCCTGCCAGGCCCAGTCGTAGTAGTCGCCGGGTACGATCTGCTTGCCGGCCCACTTGCCGCAGTGCATGGACATGTAGCAGAAGCGGGCGTGCTGGCGGGCCGAGCAGGTGAAGGCGCCGAACGAGTTGAAGGGTCCGATCTTGCCGCCGACCCCAGTCTTGCCCCAGCTCACGTTTTCCATGCCGATCGGGTCGAACACGCGCTCTTTCATCAACGGGAAGAAATCCCTGCCGGCCGCGCGGTTGAAAATCGGCAGGACGTGGCTGATAGCCTGGCTGCTGTAGTTGAACATCGCTGCCGGTTCGCCGGTCAGCTTCGCCCAGGGCGAGCCTTCCACCACATCGGAAAGGTCAGACACCCATTCAGAAAGGTCACACAGAAAGGTCAGACACCCATGATTTGAGCGGCTGGGCGGCGGGACCATCGGATGGAGTGGCGGGCGGGTGGCCGGCGGAGGGGGGAAGGGGAGAACTGGTGGGCCGTAATTCGGCCGAAAGCGATGGGCGACGGGCGCGCAGGACCGCGATAGGTAGCTTCGAGGCGCCGCATCCTTGCACGCTGAGCGGACCGCTTGAAATCGCGGGGTAGCGGGAGGCTGATCGAATGACGCCTGACTTACTCCGGCGGTGGGCGTGGTGGGGCTGATGATCAAGCTTGTTGATCATCCTCACGCCTGCCGGCGCAGGTCGTTGCCGACCGGTCAGCCGAATGTCGCTCGGCAGTTCCGCATGCCCTTGACCCAGCGGTCCCCGCTGCGGCCCAGCAGCCGCTCGATCTCCTCGTCCGTCGGCGCCTGTTGCCAATCGCTTGCCGCCCGCTTACGCCCGGCCGAACCCTCATTCTGCCGTCTCCGCCGGACCAACCGCTCACGACACCACCCGCCGGTCCCAACACCCCGCCGTCCGATTTCTGGGTGTCTTACGTTTCTTTAGGGTGTCTTACGTTTCGTCGCTTACCTTGCCGCCAGACCGCTGACAACGGTTACAATAGGAACTTCAGCCATCCGCTGGGCCGGTTCGGTCCGCACGCCACGTCGCCAAGGAAATCGCGGACCGTTGATGAGAACAACGATGAGA
Source organism: Pirellulaceae bacterium (assembly GCA_024102795.1). Taxonomy (GTDB): domain Bacteria; phylum Planctomycetota; class Planctomycetia; order Pirellulales; family Pirellulaceae; genus JAGFJK01. The sequence continues at coordinate 16,191 of JAGFJK010000227.1, read as the reverse complement.
ATCACGATGAGTACCACGATCCGATCGCTGTTATTCTGGCTCGTTTCGCTGCACGGCCTGGCGGCAAACGGGGCCGAGGTTGATTTTGCCCACGACGTCGTCCCGCTGCTGAAGCAGCAGTGCGCGAAATGCCATGGTGGATCGCAGAAGAAGGGCGGATACTCGATCAACGACCGCGAGTCGCTGCTGGCCGGCGGTGAGTCCGGCGTGGCGGTCGTCGTGGGCAAGAGCAAACAGAGCGAGCTGTACCAGCGAATCACGTCGAGCGACGATTCGCTCCGGATGCCGCCCGAAGGCGAACCGCTGACGGCCCGGCAGGTCGAGCTGCTGGCGCGCTGGATCGACGAGGGCGCGACGTGGGAAGCCGGCTTTTCCTTTGGCCCCCGCTTGTATGAACCGCCGCTCAAGCCGCGCCTGCCGGAGCTTCCGCCGGCCGTGGCCGAGCGGACTCATCCCGTCGATCGAATTCTCGATGCGTACCTGGCTCAGAGGAATCTTCAGCCGCCGCGGCCGCTGGACGATGCGGCCTTCCAGCGTCGCGCCTCATTGGACTTAATCGGTTTGCTGCCGACACCCGACGAGCGCCAGGCATTCCTGGACGACCGCTCGCCCGACAAGCGTGCGCGGCTGGTCCGCTCGCTGCTGGATCGGGACATCGATTACGCCGAGCACTGGTTGACGTTCTGGAACGACCTGCTGCGGAACGATTACGCCGGAACCGGATTCATCACGGGCGGGCGCAAACAGATTTCGGCGTGGCTGTACGAGGCGCTTGTCACCAACAAGCCGTACGACCAGTTCGCCCGCGAGTTGATTGCGCCCTCCACGCCCGGCAGCGCCGGCTTCGCGGACGGAATTCGTTGGCGCGGCGAGGTCAGCGCGGGGCAGACGGTCGAGATCCAGTTCGCGCAGAGCGTCGGGCAGGCCTTTCTGGGGATCAATCTGAAATGTGCGTCGTGCCACGACAGCTTCATCGACCGCTGGACGCTGGAAGACGCCTACGGGCTGGCGGCAATCTACGCCCAGCGACCGCTCGAACTGCATCGCTGCGACAAACCGATCGGCAAGACGGCCAGACCAGCGTGGCTGTTCGACGAATTGGGGCAGGTGGACCCCGCCGCGCCGCAGCCACAGCGCCTCCAGCAGCTCGCGGCCCTGATGACGCATCGCGAAAACGGTCGCTTCACCCGCACGATCGTCAACCGCTTGTGGCACCGGCTGATGGGTCGTGGGATCGTCCATCCGACCGATGCGATGCAAAGCGAACCCTGGAACGCCGATCTGCTGGACTACCTTGCCGAACGGCTGGTCGAGGACGGCTACGATCTGAAGAAGACGCTCGAACGGATCGCCACCTCGCAGGCCTATCAGTCGAAGGGCGAACGGGCGATTGGCGACACGGATGGCGACAAGTACCAGTACGCGGGGCCGCGGGCGAAACGGCTCACGGCCGAACAGTTCATGGACTGCGTCTGGCAGCTCACCGGCGCCGCGCCGCAAAAATTCGACGCGCCGATTGTCCGCGGCAAAAGCGATCCGTCGGCAGCGCATGAAACGCCCGTCGCCGGGGCGTGGATCTGGAATCGGGCGGATGTCGGCAATGCCGCCGCCGGCGAGACGATCGCCTTTCGCAAGGAATGGCCGTTGAAGGACGTTCCCGCTCAGGTCACGGCGGTGGTCACCTGCGACAACGAGTACACGCTTTATGTCAACGGCAAACGGCTGCACGCGGGAACGAACTGGGAGGCGCCGGACCTGATCGCGCTCACCAACCTGAAAGCCGGCCAGAACGAGATTCTCCTGGTCGGTAAGAACGGCGGCAGCGGTCCCAACCCGGCCGGTCTCTTCTTCGAAGCCCGCTGGACGGATGCCGACGGCACGCCGCGGCGGATTGTTTCGGACGAGTCCTGGCAGTGGAGCGCCCAGTTGCCCAACGCTTCGGGCAAGTACCGGCAGCCGCCGGAAGACTGGCAGCCCGCGGTACGCGTGAGCGCTCAACAGGTCTGGATGTCGCGTCTGGAGCGCGAACTGGCGAGGTTGCTGTCGCGCGGCGGCGGGGCCTCGCAGCTCATGGTCCGGGCCTCGCTGCTCAAAAGCGACTTCCTGATGCGTTCGCTGGGCCGGCCCAACCGCGATCAGATCGTCAGCGTTCGCCCGCTTGAACTGACCACTCTCGAAGCGATCGACCTGGCCAACGGCGAAGCGCTGGCCGGCGTCCTGCGGCGGGGAGCGGAAACGTTGCTGGCCCGCGACTGGAAATCGCCGCAAGAGCTGATTGAGTGGCTCTATGAATTCAGTTTGTCCCGTCCGCCCACGGCCGAGGAGCTCGCGATCCTGACGGAAGCGATCGGCCCCGAACTGAACACCGCGGCGATTGAGGATATCCTGTGGTCGATCGTGATGCTGCCCGAATTCCAGATTGTCCGCTAAGACGAAGTTCCAGGAAAACGACCGGGGAAGGCGTGGAGCGATTCGAGACATTGTTGGAGGCCGAAATGAACGAGCGGGAACATCGTCGAGACTTTCTCAAGCAACTTGCCGCTGCCGGTGCCGCGACCCTGTTGGCCCGAGAGCCTCGCCTCTTGACGGCGGCCGAGGGGGGCGTGACGGAACATCCTCGCGCGACGGCCGATTCCTGCATCTTGCTTTGGATGGGCGGCGGCATGGCCGCGCCGGATACGTTCGATCCGAAGCGCTATGTTCCCTTCGAGGTGGGCGTTCCGGTCGCCAACGTCGAAAGCACATTCCCGGCGATCGACACCGTCGTCGACAACATCAAGATCACCCAAGGGCTGGAAAACGTCGCTCAGGTGATGGACCGAGCGACCCTGATCCGCTCGCACGTGCTGCCCGATCTCGGCAGCATTCTGCATTCGCGTCATCAGTACCACTGGCATACGGGCTACGTGCCGCCGCAGACCGTGGCCTGCCCGCATCTCGGCGCGTGGATGGCCCGCGTGCTGGGGCCGCTGAATCCGGTCATGCCGCCATTCATCAACATCGGCCAGCGGTTGGAAGGAGTTGGCGAACAGGAGGAACTCAAGGCCTTCACCACGGCCGGATTCTTTGGCAGCGAATACGGGCCGATAAATCTTCCGTTTCCGGAGGAGGCGGCCCAGTCGGTTCGTCCACCGAAGGGGATGGAACCTGGACGCTTCGCCAACCGGCACAAACTGTTTCAGAAGCTGGTCGAGCGGTCGCCCAACGGCGAGTACGTGGGCGACTTCCAGCGCGAGTCGCACTTGCGTTCGATCGAGAATGCCTACCGGCTGCTGAGTGCCAAGGAGCGTGCGGCCTTCGACATTTCGCTGGAACCCAAGCAGAGTTACGAAAAATACGACACGGGCCGCTTCGGTCGCGGCTGTCTGCTGGCCCGGCGCCTGGTGGAGAACGGTGCGCGCTTCGTCGAGGTGACGACCGAGTACGTGCCGTTCCTGCATTGGGACACGCACGCCAACGGCCACACGACGCTGCAGCGGATGAAACAGGAAATCGATCGGCCGATTGCCCAATTGATTCTGGATTTGGAGAGCCGCGGTTTGCTCGACCGGACGCTGGTCATACTGGCCAGCGAATTCAGCCGCGACATGATCATGGAAGGCAAGCCGGGATCGAACGCCAACGACCAGGCGACGGAGAAGGTGGACGCTCTCCAGGAGCTGAAGCACTACGGCCAGCACCGCCATTTCACGGGCGCTTCGTGCGTGGTGATGTGGGGCGGAGGGGTCCGCCGGGGACGACTTTACGGAGCCTCGGCCGTCGAGCGTCCGTTCGTGGCCGTCGAGAATCCACTTTCCGTATCGGACCTGCACGCAACCGTCTTGACCGCCATGGGAATCAGTCCCAAGACCGTATTTGAAGTGGAGAAGCGGCCCTTCTATGCCACCGAGGATGGCCGAGGGCAAGCGGTCATCGAATTATTCGGCGCATGACGGGCCGCGAACTCGGATGTCACTGGCGGATGCTGGCCGAGCCACTTTCGCGGCGCGGCCGGCTGGGAAAGGTCAGAAACGTCAGACGCCCAAAAGCTATGCGGCTGGGAGGCGTGATCAGCGGTTGGAGTGGTAGCTTATTGGCCCAGGGGTCCCCGCTGCGGGCCGAAGGCCCGGATGCGCGGTCCGGCGTGCCGACGGAAGAGCGATTGGGGACAATCGCTCCACCAACTGTGTAGCCCGATTGTCCTCAATCGGGTCCTGCGGGCCTGAGGCCCGGATGCGCGGTCCGGCGGGCCGCCGGAAGAGCGATTGGGGACAATCGCTCCACCAACAGTGTAGCCCGATTGTCCTCAATCGGGTCCTGCGGGCCTGAGGCCCGGATGCGCGGTCCGGCGGGCCGAGGGAAGAGCGATTGGGGACAATCGCTCCACCAACTGTGTAGCCCGATTGTCCTCAATCGGGTCCTGCGCGCCAGAGGCCTGGTTGCGCGGTCCGGCGGTCCGACGGAAGAGCGATTGGGGACAATCGCTCCACCAACTGTGTAGCCCGATTGTCCTCAATCGGGTTCTTTGGCGCCGGCTGTGTGCGTTACGCAGGGAGCGATTGGGGACAATCGCTCTACCAACGGTCCGGCGCGGCGCCGGATGAGCACGCACGCGAATCGATCGTGGTTCGATCACGCTGAACGAACGATCGTCGTACGCGTGGAGAGCACCGGTGCTGTTCGGCTCAGATCTGCCATGAATCAAGAAACAGCCGGGACTCCTTTCCGCGCCGCGGAAAGGAGTCCCGAGTTCTGACCAGTGTAGTCTGGCTTCAGGCGGGCTGCAGTCCGTGTGCAGGCTGGCTACAGGTCGAAGCGGTCCAGGTTCATAACCTTGTTCCAGGCCGCCACGAAGTCCTCTACGAATTTTCGCTGCCCGCCGGCACTGGCGTAGACTTCCGCGATGGCCCGAAGCTGCGAGTTGGCGCCGAACACCAGGTCCACCCGCGAAGCGGTCCACTTCACCTCGCCCGTCTGGCGATCCAGCCCCTCGAAGAAATGCTCGCACACCGCCGACTTCCGCCACTCGGTGCCCATGTCCAGCAGGTGGACGAAGAAGTCGTTGGTCAACGTTTCAGGGCGCTGCGTGAACACGCCGAGCTGAGCCAGCGGGCCGTCGCCAGAGTTGGTGTTCAACACGCGCATCCCGCCAAGCAGCACGGTCATCTCCGGAGCCGTCAACGTCAGCAGTTGAGCCCGATCGATCAGCAGTTCCTCGGCCGGCCGGTCGATCTGCCGGGCAAAATGGTTGCGGAAGCCGTCCGACTTGGGCTCCAGCACGGCGAACGACTCGGCATCGGTCATCTCCGCAGTCGCATCGGTGCGGCCCGGCGCGAAGGGGACCTGCACGTCCGTGCCCGCTCGCCGCGCGGCTTCCTCCACGGCCGCACAACCGCCCAGCACGATCACGTCAGCCAGCGAAACCCGCTTGCCGCCGCCGGCCTGCTCGCGGTTGAACTCCTGCTGGACTTTCTCCAGGACCGGCAGGACGCGCGCCAGCCGAGCCGGCTGATTCACTTCCCAATCCTTTTGCGGAGCCAGCCGGATGCGGGCTCCATTGGCGCCGCCCCGTTTGTCGCTGCCGCGGAACGTGGCAGCCGAGGCCCAGGCCGTGGAAACCAGGTCCGAAACGGACAGACCGGAGGCGAGCAGCCGCGTCTTCAGCGCCGCGATGTCTTGCGCGTCAATCAGTTCGTGGTCGACCGGCGGCACGGGATCCTGCCACAACTGCGGCTCGGCAACTTCCGGCCCCAGCAGCCGCGACACGGGACCCATGTCCCGGTGAGTCAGCTTGTACCAGGCCTTGGCGAACGCTTCCTGGAACTGCTGGGGATTCTGGTGAAACCGGCGAGCGATCTTCTGGTATTGCGGATCCATCCGCAGCGCCAGGTCCGTCGTGAACATCATCGGAGCGTGGGACTTCGCCTTGTCGTGAGCGTCCGGCACCGTGCCCTGGGCCGCCGGATCGGTGGGCGTCCACTGCCAGGCGCCGGCTGGACTCTTGACCAGGTCCCAGTCGTATCCGAAGAGGTTGTTGAAGTATTCGTTCGACCACTGCGTGGGAGTGGCACTCCACGCCCCTTCCAGTCCGCTGGTGATCGTGTCGCCGGCGTTGCCCCGGCCGAACTTGTTCTTCCAGCCCAGTCCTTGCTCTTCGATACTGGCGGCTTCCGGAGCCGGGCCGACGTTGTCCGCGCTGGCAGCGCCGTGCGCTTTGCCGAACGTATGGCCGCCGGCGATCAGGGCCACGGTCTCCTCGTCGTTCATCGCCATCCGGGCGAACGTCTCGCGAATGTCCCGGGCCGCCTCCAACGCGCTGGGCTTGCCGTTGGGGCCCTCCGGGTTGACATAGATCAGACCCATCTGAACCGCGGCCAGAGGATTCTCCAGCATCCGCTCGCCACGGTAACGCTGGTCGCCCAGCCATTCGCTTTCGGGCCCCCAGTAGATGTCCTCCTGCGGCTCCCAGACGTCTTCCCGCCCGCCGCCGAATCCCATGGTCGGAAAGCCCATCGATTCCAGCGCCACGTTGCCACTCAGAATCATCAGGTCGGCCCAGGAAATCTGGTTGCCATACTTCTGCTTGATCGGCCAGAGCAGCCGGCGAGCCTTGTCCAGGTTGGCGTTGTCGGGCCAACTGTTCAGCGGCGCGAACCGCTGCGTGCCGTAGCCCGCGCCGCCGCGGCCGTCGCTGACGCGATACGTGCCCGCGCTGTGCCAGGCCATCCGGATGAACAGCGGACCGTAATGCCCGTAGTCGGCCGGCCACCAGTCCTGGGACGTGGTCATCAGTTCCTGGAGATCCTTCTTGACCGCGTTCAAGTCGAGCTTCCGGAACTGTTCGGCGTAATCGAAGTCCTCACCCAGCGGATTGCCCCGGGGGGAATTCTGATGCAGGATTTTCAGATTCAACTGGTTCGGCCACCAGTCGCCGTTCGACATGGCCCCCGCCGCCGTGTGCCGGGCCGAGGCCGGGGCGACATGCCCCAAGACTGGACATTTGCCTGCCATTTCCATCGCCTGTGCTCCCCTGGGTTTCGTTTGCGTTGGTTCCCCGTCCACTTGCTGCTGCGGGCCCGCGGGTTGGGCGACGGCCGCGGCAGTCTGAGCGAAGCAGACTGGGGGCGCGACAAGCACCGCGACAGTCGCAACAGCCAGACAATCGTAGACACAGCGTACAATCATGGACCACCTCCCTCCAGATGACGATGCGTGAACCAGGCCAGGCGCCGCGCCGGGTCGCGTAAGCCGCCGAACCGGCTCGACCCTTGGATTATGGCGAACCTGGAGCTAGAATTCCAATGCATTACTCGACTACCATCAATGCATTTCTTGCATCGCCATGGACGGCCAATCGTCAGGAGACCGCTCGTGGAGCTGGATCAGTTGCGGTATTTTCTGCGCGTGGCGGAGCGGCAGAGTTTCACGCGGGCGGCGGATGAGCTGGGCATTTCGCAGCCGGCACTGAGCCGATCGATTCAGAAGCTGGAAGAGGAACTTGGCCAGCCGGTGCTGGAGCGGCGGTCGCGGACCGTGCTGCTGACCGATGCCGGCACGCTATTGCAAGCCCGAGCGCAGCAAGTGCTCACGCTGCTCGAAGACACCAGGGCGGAGCTGCAGGACGATGGCCAGACGGGGCGCGTACGGGTGGGGGCCATTCCGACCATTGCGCCGTTCTTCCTGCCCAGGGTTTTGCGAGAGTTTTCCCGGGAGTTTCCGCGTGCCACACTGGTCGTGCGGGAGCATACCACGGAAACGTTGCTCAAGTGCTGCTCGCAAGGCGAGATCGACCTGGCAATTCTGGCGCTGCCCGTCGCGGCCAAGTACCTGGAAGTTGAGGAGCTGTTCGAGGAGGAACTGCTGCTTGTCTTGTCGCCCGGCCATCCGCTGGTCGAGCGGGAGAAAATACGGCTGAGCGACGTGGAGCCGTATCCTTTCGTGCTACTCGAAGAGGCGCACTGCCTGACGGACAACATCCTGTCGTTTTGCCGCCAGCGCTCGTTCCAGCCGGTGGTGGTGGAGCGAACCAGCCAGTTGGCAACGGTGCAGGAGCTGGTTTCGCTGGGGCACGGCGTGTCGCTGATACCGGCCATGGCCCGGCAACTCGACCCGAGTGAGCGCCGCGTGTATCGATCGTTGGCGGGTCTCAAGCCGACGCGGACGATTGCGGTGGCCTGGAATCCGTACCGCTTTCAGAGCCGGCTGCTGAAGGCCTTCCGGGAGCGGTTGCGATGAAGCAGGCGGCGTCTTGAACAACGAGCCAAGGCCCGGCTGCCGGGCGATGACCGGCGGCGCGGGCCTTGTGGGATGACTGGTTCGGGTGGCGGTGGAGCGGCTACTAGTAGGGCGTGCCCACACCCGGATCGACGTTGCCGACCATGTGGAAGTGGTTGTGGTCGATGTAGATTACTTCCACCGCGTCCTCGTCGGTCAGCGTGTGCGGCACGGGCCAGCCGACGCGGGTCTTCTCGGTGAAGTAGATCGTGCACTTGTAGTGCGCGTGGTGCAGTTGGGCCGGGCCGATCAGCGGCACGAAGCGGGGCGGGTCCACGTAGTCGGCGATCTTCTCCTTGACGATCCGCACGTTGTTCCGCTGAATCTCGTGCAGGAACGGCAGGCCACCCTCGGTCGGCCGGGCGTGTTCCAGGGCGCGGACCACTTCGTCGTCGCTGGGAGGATCCAAGGCGATCGCCGGGCCGCCCGCCGTGATCGGGCCCATGATCGGCACCCGTTCGTAGCGTTCGTGTTCCCAGAACTGGTCTTCCTTGCGATCCTGGAAGTACGGGCTGATCGGCACCGGGATCGCCAGGGGACCGATATTGGGACCGCGCGTGATTCCGATACAACCGGCCGACCCCAGCGATAGCAGCACCATTACTGCACTCAAGGCGGTGGAAACGGTTCTCTGGAACATGGAAACTTCCTTGCTGGGTGCCAACTCTTCGGTTCGTGTGTTTGCCGCCCGCAGTCTGGCCGGCCAGGGCCGCCAGCGTCGCCTCGGCACACCGCAGGTCGAAATTCCTGCCTGGCTAGAGCTACTTATCGTGTTAAGTTGGGCGGAACTTGCGGATTTTTCCGGTGATGCCGGAAATTCCCAGGGGGTTCGCCCCCCAGCCGGGGCGCGTGCTGTACGGCCATGCCGGAATCCGGCCCGTGGCCGGCCAGCATACCACCGCTCGCCGACCTTGGCCTGCCGTCAGCCAGCCTGGTCGCGGCCTGACCGCGGACGACGGCCAGACCGCTGACGACGGCCTGACCGCTGGAGACGGGCGGAATGCGGTGGGGGGCGGAATGCGCTGGGGGCGGGGCCGAAACAAAAAAACCCTCCCAGGCCGGGTCCTGGGAGGGGTTCGCAAGCGATCGTTGTCGGGCTTCCGTGCCGGACCGCGATCTTACTTCGACTTGAAATCGAGCATCCACCAGCCGTCATCCCATTCCAGGGTCACCTTCCGCCAGCCCAGGGGAACCTGGGGATAGGGATAGAAGGGGCCGATGTAGGGCCAGGCCGACGGGCTGTATTGCCGGGGATAGGTGACCGCCGCGTAGTTGGGATACGGGGCGTAGCTCGGCCAGGCGTAGCCGGGCAGGTACGGATGGTCGTAGCGGGCCGGAGCGACGCCGTAGCCGGGTCCGGCCGAGTGCATGGGGACCGGGGGAGCGGCGAATCCGCCACCGCCCAGCGGCTGCGAAATCGGCATCGCGGGCACCCCGTTGGGGTTGCTGGCCACCATGGCGGGCTGCCCCAACTGCGAAGCGGCAAACGGGACCGGAGCCAGGTGGCGGACCGGCTGCTGGGGCGCCATTTGCGGCGCGGGCGCCATCGCCACCTGCGAGGACATCAGCGCGGCCGCACTGACTTCGTACGACGGCACTCCGCTGCCCACGGCGACCGGCGGCTTGTGCAGAATCGAGGTCGATTCCGCGGCGGGTTCGTCCGCCGCGGGGTGAGCCTCGTGCTCGTTCGCCTCGAAGCGCTCCGCAGCCACCTGCAGGACTTCCGTCGTTCGCTCGGCGCGAGCCGCAACGTCAGCCTGTGACCGGCGGTTGGTGAACGACGCTGCGGCACTGGCCGCCGGCGTGTGCGTGTCGCTCGCCGCCGATTGGTTGCCGAGGTTGTCGGCCGGCTTTTGGGCCGGACGCGGGGCGGCCGTGCGGGGCCGGGCCGGTTCGACCTTGGCGGGCTTTGAATTCGGCGACCACAGGCCGCTCAACAGCCCGCGCTTCGCATTGCTCTGCGAATCCGCTGGCGTGCTGGTCCGCGGTTGGGCCGCGGCCTGCCTGGGGGCGGGCGTCGCCTTGGCAGTCGCGGTCGAGGCAGTCGCGGTTTCGACGCGCAAGGCGTCAACCACCTGACGAACGCCTGGAACGCTGGCCGCCGTGTTCAGCACGAGCTGCTTTTGCTGCTCGCTGGCCACCCGGCCAACCATCCAGATCTGGCCGTTCTGCGGTTTGACTTCGAGGCTGAAACCGCGGAGTTTTCCCGCCGCCTTGAGCTCTTTGAGCTGGGACATGATGTCGCGCGCCAGGTCGTCGTCGCTGACATTCGCGCTGGGGGCGGGCTGAGCGGCCTCATGCCGGCCGGCGTCCGCTCCGTTGGCCGAATTCTGGCTGGCCGCGACTGCCGCCACGGCGTCGCTGATCACCAGGTCGTTGATTACCTGCTTGACGCCACCCGCGCGACGAGCGATGTCGAGCGCCAGGTCGCGCTGCTCGGCACTGGCCACCTCACCCGACAGCCAAACGGTGCCCTGATCGACCTGCAGATCGATCCCGAAGCCCTTCAATTTGCCTTGTTCTTTCTGGGTGCGCAGTTGCTGAGCGATATGCTGGGCGATCGCCTGATCGTCCGCAGGAGCCCGGCAGGGCGCGGCCAAGGCGACAGCAAGTATCGCCGTTCCAACGAGGAATCGTCGCATGGGTCCCCCCTCCTGAGGTTAGTTGCCGCATTGCAATCACGATTCCGTCAACCGCCGACGTCCACGGTGCTGAGCCGAACTGGGTCCCTGCCGGAGGCACGTCTGGAGGGACTGTGGCGGTTCACGGAAACCTGGTGAGTTGCGTTAAGTGGCTCGTGACCGAGCCTGACCAACGCGATCGGCAGCAGGATTGAGCAAGCGGGGAACCAGCGCGTACGGTGGGCGTGTGCCACCATCGTTGCGTCTATTCCCCCCCGCGCAACCAATGATGTCGAGCATCTGGCCGATATTAGTTTTCGGTTGCCAGTCCTGACGGAAGGGAGTTTTTTTTCGATTTTGACGGTCTTGGCGTCCGCCCCCGGTGGCGAAGGGCCTCCGGCCCGCACGACTTCGGTGCCGAGGGACCTCCGGCCCGCCAGCCATCGGCCAGCCCGCGTCTAGTAAGCAGGCTGGCGGCGCATCCCGCCGTCAAACGTGGCTCCGACGGCCATGATAGCCAGGGTCATGCCGCAGGAGATCCAGATGCCGTGCCCCACCGCGACGGCCAGCAGCGTCATGCCGCCGACGGCCAGCAGAGCACAATAGAAGAGCGGATACCAACTGGCTCGCCGCACCCAACGTTCGCTGAGCCGCGCGAAAACGGCGCTCGCCAGCCCCAGGACCTGAATCACCACGGCCGCCACAAACAGGATCAATTCAGACGAGTGCGCCATCGCTTGCGGTTCTCCCAGTTTCCCTACCAGGCGAGCCGGCGTGCGACCCGAGTCGCTTCGCGCCAGCCGGCTCGAATCACAATTCGCGGGGCAATCCTTTGCTCCGCGCGCGGCAACCGTGCCGCGTGAGGCAAACAGTAGCGATTCGCGTGCCAGTGCCGGGCGAGAGCCGTAACTTCCGGTGATCTTGCCCGTTTTTCGCGGATTTTGGCTCAAGTTTCGTTCCCCGGCGAGCGGGCGGACTCGGCGCCAAGATTGGCAGAAAAGGGCTCCGTCTTGCAAGGTTTACAAACACCAGGCCAGCCCGCGCCGCCAGTATTGGCGGCCGGCCAGCGGGGGAGTGGCCGGCTGGAGCCGGCAACGACTTCTACGCAAAACAAAACTCCCTCGCCGCGCGGCCAGCGTGGCGAGGGAGCCGGGGGGGATTTTAACTGTCGGCCACGAGCTGTCCGGGCCGGTTCTGCCGGACCTGGTTACCGCAGCAACTTTTCCAGTTCGGTCTCCAGCTCCGCGGCGTGGATGCTTCGGTTGAGCACGTTCCCGTCGGCGCCGATCAGCAGCATGGTGGGCAACGTGACCACTCCCAGTTCATTGGCTAATCGTCCATCCAGGCCTTCCGGCTCGCGCAGGTGCGGCCAGGCCAGGCGGTTGGTCTGCAGGAAGCTCTGGAGCTGTTGCGCGTCGGTGTCCAGGTTCACGCCCAGCAGGGCCAGCTTCGCCTGCGGATACTTGGCCTGCAACTGCTTGAGCAACTGCATGTCCTGCTTGCAGGGTTCGCACCAGGTGGCCCAGTAATGCAGAATCACCACGCGGCCGCGATAAGCCGCCAGACTCAGGGCCTTCCCCTCGGTGGACGTGCCCGACAGACTGACCGGCTTGCCAACCGATTCGAGTCTGCGTTTGGCCCCGGTCGCCTTGGCGGCCAGCGGGCTGGAGGCGAAATCGCTGACGATCTTGCCGTACCATTTGCCGGCGGATTCCTCGTCGCCAGCGAATTCCTGCGCGATGGCCAGTTGGAGCATCGCCTCGGCCGCGTCGGCGCTGGTAGGGTAATCCGCCACGAATTTCTCGAGCGTCGCCAGCCAGTTCTCCTGGATCTTGGCGAAATCGGCATTCGGCGCCTGCAGACTCTGTCCGTACTCGGCCGTCAACGTGCGGAACTTGACGTATGCCAGCAGTTCCTTGGGCTTGCCGGCCGTTTCGAGCTGCTCATACAGCTTGTTCAGCCGCTCGACGCCGCCCGCGTACTGCCCCGATTGAACCGCCGCGCTGACGGTGTCGGCCAGTTGGCGGAGCCAGTTTTCGTATTCCTCGGTCCCCTCGGCGGCGTCGGCCAGTTTGACCAGAATGTCCGCCCGCTGGCTGTTCAGGCGCGCTTGATCGGCGGCCGTGGTGCTGGCGGCCAGCCGCTGATCGATCCGCTCCAGTTCGCCGACCAGCTCCTGCACTTGGGCGGACAAGCCGCCGGGCTGACGCATGGCGGACTCGGCTGGCACGATCCCGTCGCCGAAGAAGAAGCCCGGAGCGGGTTGGCTGGCCTGGCCTTCCTGGAGCCCCGACGGCAGGCTGGTCAAGCGCCAGGTACCGTCGGCCTGGACGATCGTTCCCAAGGCCAACTGGCTGTGTTTGCCTTCGGTTTCGATCACGGCGGCCACGTTGTCGTAGACCACCACGTCGCGCTTCGCCCCCAGGCTGCCGGCGGGCAGGATGCCGGGCCGGCTGGCTCCGAAATGAATCCACTTCGACCGCTCCGTGACCAGCTTCTGCTGGCGGGCCAGCGCGGCGAATTGCTGTCGGGCGGCGGCCAGTCGCTGCGAAAGGGCCTCGCGCTGTTCGGTGCCCAGGCCCAAGGCGTCGAGTTCGTCCGAGGTGAGCAGCAGGCGTTCGAAGCGGCGGGCGTCGCGCGTCGCCAGCGCCCGGACGGCTTCCTCGGTCACCTCCTCGGCCGAGATCAGTTTCCAGCGGTCGATCGTTCCATCCTGGTCGGTGTCCAGGCCCCAGCGGATTCCGGCGGTTCCCAACCAGCGATACTGGTCGGCTTTGCCGTCGAAGTCCGTGTCCAAATCGCGGTAAATCTCGACCCCGTCCTTAAAGTAGCACCAGTGATCGACCTTGTTGTCCTTGTTCGAATCCAGAAAGCGGCGGAGCAGGCGGCCATCGCCGCTGCGAACGACCCAACCACTGACGCCGTCGATCGTTTCGGCGGTCAACTGACACTCGGCCGCCTCGGCCTTGGTTGGCACGTCGATCTCGATGTCGGCTTGCACGGGGGCCAGCGCGAGAGCCTGTTCCACCGTCGGCCGGGCGGCCAGGAGCGTGTCGGGGGCAAGCGCGGCGAGGGCCCACACGGCCAGCCCCAGCGGGGTCAGGCTGAGTGGAGTCCGACACGGGCGGCAATTCATCGGGTACGGGTGCGGCATGGCAGGAGCATCCTCTGTCTGTCTGGCAGGGGAAAACGCGGAAGTTCAAAGCTGGGAAAGCTGTGCGGATTGTAGGGGCCTGGCGCGGCGGGGGCGAGAGCATTTTTTTGCTCCTGGCGGCCCGCCCGCTGGACCGATTTTGCTTGCAGCTCGCGTGCCCCCACTGGACGCCTCCCCAGGGATCCGAACTTCGTGTCGTTCGCGGTGTCCTGCCGAGGAGCGATTGATGGCCGCCTCCATCGCACCGAAACCGCCACTGGGAATCCGCGCTGCGAATCCGCCGCTGGGAAATTCAGGTTGCGACCGGTGGCTGGCCGATAAACGGACCCTGGTTCGCTCGCGGCGTGATTTGCGGCTGGGGGGGCCCGTTTGACAGCGGGCCGCGGACGTTTAAAATAGCACGTTTTCCTCTCCGTCGCCGGCGGGATGGCCTGAGAGCCGAGCGGTCGGCGAGGCGAGGTGAAGAGAGTAGTTGGGGCGCATAGCTCAGTTGGTTAGAGCGCGTCGCTGATAACGACGAGGTCCGAAGTTCGAATCTTCGTGCGCCCACATGCCCCGCGAGATTGGCTCGCGACCTGCGATTTCCACTCGGTCGCCGAGCAGCGCGTGGCGACGGGGCGGCTGAGTGTGTTTGGCGGGGTGATGGCGTGGGTTGCGGGGCCGTAACTCAACTGGGAGAGTGCCAGCTTTGCAAGCTGGAAGTTGCCGGTTCGAATCCGGTCGGCTCCACTGGCGGGCGGCGAGTCCGGTCGGTTGCGGAGGGGCGGAACGGCTCGGTTGTAAGGCTCCGACCTGTCGGCCTCGAAATGCAGTGAGGGGGCCTTGCCAGCGGACGCAGTTGTGGTCTACAACGGCGAGCTGAATGGGCGGTAAGATGGCGGCCGATGGTCGCCCGGCGGGGCGAAGAAAAAATTTCTCCCAGCGACGTAAACGGGTGTTGACAGTCTGCCGGCAAGTTCATAAATTCGGGGTTTGCGGTTGAGCCAAAGTGCTCGCCGGTCCGATGGTCAGGAGATGGACTTCGGGATTCGAAGTGCATCTCCCGTCGATCGGACGGACCTGAGATGCGGGTGGTTCCTGGGAAGCAGTTTCTGGGTTTTACCGGCACCTTGGGGCGATCTTTGACAATTTGGTTGCGAAGGTAGATGGCATCTTCGCGGGCGCGGCGTTTGGCGAGCGGGAGTGATCCTGGGAGCTGGACGAAGCGCTTGCAAAGTTCTCTGTAGCGTCAGGACGAAACTTAGAAAGAATCGTTCTGGGAGCGAGACTGCAGGTGTCCAACCAGCTCGGCAGCGAGCCTTGGATATATGTGGTCAAGCTACTAAGGGCACATGGGGGATGTCTCGGCGTCAGAAGGCGATGAAGGGCGTGGAAGTCTGCGAAAATCCTGGGGGAGTTGACAAACGAGCGTTGATCCCGGGGTTCCCGAATTGGTCCGTGCTGAATCCATAGGCACGGGCGGCCAACCCGGTGAACTGAAACATCTAAGTAACCGGAGGAAGAGAAAGAAAAATCGATTCCCTGAGTAGCGGCGAGCGAAATGGGAACAGCCCAAACCGCGGAGGTTTTCCTTCGCGGGGTTGTAGGGCCTTTCACATGGGAGTTACAAAGCAACCTGCTAGCAGAACGGCTTGGAAAGGTCGACCACAGAAGGTGACAGTCCTGTAAGCGAAAGTGGTGTTGCCTCCCGAGAGGTACCTGAGTAGGTCGGGTCACGTGGAACCCCGACTGAATCTACGGGGACCATCCCGTAAGGCTAAATACTCTCTGACGACCGATAGCGAACTCAGTAGGGCGACTGAAAGATGAGAAGAACCCCGTCAAGGGGAGGATAGTGAACCTGAAACCATGTGCCTACAAGCGGTCGGAGCCCTATGCTTAGCATGGGTGACGGCGTGCCTTTTGCATAATGATCCGGCGAGTTACCGTTCGCGGCTTGGTTAAGGCCTTCCGGGCTGGAGCCAGAGGGAAACCGAGTCTGAATAGGGCGATTTTGTCGCGGGCGGTAGACGCGAAACTGCGTGATCTACCCATGAGCAGGTTGAAGCGCGGGTTATACTGCGTGGAGGACCGAACCCACTTGGGTTGAAAACCGAGGGGATGACTTGTGGGGAGGAGTGAAAGTCTAATCAAACGCAGAGATAGCTCGTTCTCTCCGAAATA
>JAGFJK010000122.1 GCA_024102795.1 Pirellulaceae bacterium | reverse complement strand
CGACCCCGATGCGGGCCGTGGCCTGCGCGGGTGCGACTTCGCTGCCGGGCCTCGGCGCCAGGCGGTCCACCTGACGATGCCGCTCCTGCAATTCGGCGAACTGCGTCAGCTTCTCCAGCATCAGGCGTGCTCGCCCTCGTTCCAATGCCGACTCGCCTTGGTCCACCATCTCCAGCAGCTTCGCTCTCAGCGGAGCCAGGTCCCATTGTTCAGGCGGCTGGGCCACCATCAAGGACAGGATCACATCCAGTTCCTGCAACGTGGCCGACGGCAGCGCGTCCAGCGGGTCGCTGTTCTCCTTGCCCGTGGCGGACGGTACGGTGTCCGTCCCGATCGGTGTCGGGGCGGGAACCGGGGCATGGCCGGCGGCTGGTTTGCCACGAGCCGGCCGCCATTGCTGTTGACTCGGCTGGCTGCCGGCGGGCTCCGAGAATCCCGCGGGAGAGACTGGCGGGGCGGCGAGCCGATCGTCCCCTTCGACGATCAGTTGATAATCGGCCAGTTCGATGCCTTCGGCCACAACCTGGCCGCCGGGGCCAGCCTGGGCGCCGGGGCCAGCCTGCTCGACCGTCGGGAGCAGCGGTGTGTCGGCCACGAAGTCCTCATGAATCCAGCGGAATTCACCCGCCGGAGGCGCGATCCGGGCCACCGTCTCGCGTGGCCCCGTCTCGACCAACGCGAACTGGTCCTGCCCCAGCACGCGGACCAGTTCTCCGACTTCCAACTGCACCTGCCACTTGTGATTCGCGAGCGGACCGTGCCGGGTAGCCACCCAGGCGACGGTCTGCGGATCGGCCACTTGCCATACGCCGGCGGTTTTTGTTTCCCGCAGTTGCCGCAGGGGCACCAGGCTGTGGCTGTTTTCCGGCGGCCGGATCGCCAGCCAACCGCCGGGGTCCCGGCGATAGACTTCCAGCCGCGTGCCCCGGCCCAGGTGGTCCGTGGCGTAAAACTCGCTGCCCGGCCCGCTACGGACCGGCGCCTGGTCGCGGCTGACATACGCTTCGCGCGCTGTCGGGCCGACCGCGGGTGCGGCGGACAGGAGGGCGAGCAGACAGCCGGAGACAAGCAGCGTCGAGGCCATGGAACGAGCGTCCGTTGCAGGGAAGTGGAACCAGGGCGGACGCTTGTAGCGGAATCGCCGCCGCCGCTCAAGGGCAGTTGCTCCATCTCCCACGGGTCCCGATAGTCGCCTTTCGCTCCGCGAAAGTAGCGGGCCCCGCGACGGAACGCTCCTTCCAGATTCTTCGGCGATAGTCGCCTTTCGCTGCCTTTCGCTCCGCGAAAGCAGCGGGCCTAGAACCGATGGCCTCGCTGCGGCCCGTCCTGGGTCAGCGTGAGAATTTCGGGGCCGTTTTCGGTGAGCAGGATCGTGTGTTCGAACTGCGCGGTTGGTCTTCCGTCTCGGGTACGCACGGTCCAGCCATCGGACTTGTCCAGCACGGTGAGCCGCGTGCCGGCGTTGATCATCGGTTCGATCGTAAAGCAGATGCCGGGCAGCAGCACATCCTGTCTCGACTGCCGGGTCGGGTAATGCGGGATCGATGGTTCCTGGTGGAATCGCCGGCCCACGCCGTGCCCGACATATTCGCGGACCACGCTGAAGCCGAACCGCCGCGCCTCGGCCACAATTGCATCGCCGATGTCGGACACTCGACCGCCGGGCCGCACGGCGTCGATTGCCAGGTACAGGCAGTCGAAGGCGCATTGCGTGACGGCGCGGGCCTCGTTGGAAACGTTGCCGATCAGGAACGTCTCGGACTGGTCGCCATACCAGCCCTGGACGATGGTGGTCACGTCCACGTTGATCAGGTCGCCTTCCTTCAAAACGTATCCGTCCGGTATCCCGTGGCAGATGACTTCGTTGACGCTGGTGCAGCAACTGCGGGGGAAGCCCTGATAGCCGAGCGGGGCGGGCGTGTGCCCGTGGTCCAAGGTGTATTCATGCACCAGGCGGTCGATCGCCGCCGTGGTAATTCCTGCCCGAACGTGGGGGCGGATGAAGTCCATCAACTGGGCATTGAACTGGCAGGCACGGCGCATGGCCTGACGTTCGGTTTCGGTCAGTTGCAGGTTCCGATTGGCGTAGAGCATGGCGGGCGGCGAAGTCTCGGAGAAAGCGGGGGGCACTGGGGAAACGCCGTACGGCAGCGGACACAGCGACGGCGGGCGGTCCGCGTCCGTTGGCCAGGCCGATTGCACTGGCAAGGCACGCCCAGTCTACCACCCCGACTGCGGTCGGGATATGCCGGCCGATTCCCGGTCCGGTAGTCAGTCCAGCCGGAACGCATTAAATTGGGTGCTTCACTGGTCCGTACCATAACAAGACCGAGTGCTTCATGCCTCGCTACAATCCGGCTGAAATCGAACCCAAGTGGCAACAGTATTGGCAGCGCCACCGCACGTTCCGGGCACCTGACTTGCCGGTGGGTCCCAAGTTATACGTGCTGGACATGTTCCCGTACCCCAGCGGCGAGGGGCTGCATGTTGGCCACCCCGAGGGCTATACGGCCACGGACATCGTCTGCCGGTTCGAAAGGATGCGGGGCAGGAGCGTCCTGCACCCGATGGGTTTCGACGCTTTCGGCCTGCCCGCCGAAGAGCACGCGATCAAGACCAACACGCCGCCCCGGGAATCGACCGAACGGAACATCGCCAATTTTCGCCGGCAACTGAAGATGCTGGGCTTCAGCTACGACTGGGAGCGCGAGCTGGCGACGACCGACGTGGCCTACTTCCGCTGGACGCAGTGGATCTTTCTGGTCCTGTTCGACACCTGGTACGACGCCAGCCTGCAGCGGGGGCGGCCGATTGCCGAGCTGCCGATTCCCGATTCCGTGGCGATGCAAGGCAACGCCGCCGTCCGCCGTTACCAGGACGAGCATCGCCTGGCGTACCAGGCCGACGCCCTGGTGAACTGGTGTCCGGCCCTGGGAACGGTGCTGGCGAACGAAGAAGTGGTGGATGGCAAGAGCGAACGCGGGGGCCATCCCGTGCAGCGGATCCCGCTGCGGCAATGGATGCTGAGGATCACGGCTTACGCCGACCGGCTGGAGCGGGACCTGGACGGCCTGGACTGGTCGGAGGGCATCAAGAAACTGCAGACAGATTGGATCGGCCGCAGCACGGGGGCCGAGGTGGATTTCTTTCTGGGCGCGGCGGAACAGTTCGAACCGTGGCAGCGGCAGCGGCGAGCCAGCGGTTTCCCGCGGCAACCGGGCGACGACGTGCTGCGGATCTACACGACCCGCCCCGATACGCTGTTCGGCGCCACCTACATGGTGATCGCGCCGGAGCATCCGTTCGTCGACCGGCTGACCACGGACGCTCAGCGGGCCGCGGTCGACCAGTATCGCCAGCGGGCCGCCAGCAAGAGCGACCTGGAGCGAACCGATCTGTCCAAGGCGAAGACCGGCGTGTTCACCGGCTCATTTGCGATCAACCCGGTCAACGGCCAGCCGGTCCCGATCTGGATCGCCGACTACGTGCTGGTCAGCTACGGCACGGGGGCGATCATGGCGGTTCCCGCGCACGACACCCGCGACTTTGAATTCGCCCGCCAGTTCGACCTGAGCATCGTGGCGGTAGTCGATCCGGGGCCGGCGGCTGGCGATTTGCGGGCGGAGGTCCTGGCCGGGACGGCCTGTTTCGCCGGCGAGGGTGCGGCCACAAACTCGGCGGACTACGACGGTCTGGCGACCGAGCAGTTCAAGGCCCGGATTGCCACCGACCTGGCAACGGCCGGGTTGGGCCGCGAGGCGGTCAATTACAAGCTGCGCGACTGGCTGTTCAGCCGCCAGCGGTTCTGGGGTGAACCGTTTCCGATTCTGCACGAACTGGACGCCGACGGACAACCGACGGGGTTGCTGCGGCCCGTGCCGCTGGACAGCCTGCCGGTCGACCTGCCGCCGCTGGAGGACTACAAGCCGCACGGCCGGCCGGAACCTCCGCTGGCCAAGGCGGGTGATGACTGGTTGCACCCGGTGCTCGACGGCATCCGCTACCGCCGGGAAACCAACACGATGCCGCAGTGGGCCGGATCGTGCTGGTACTATCTGCGGTTCATCGATCCGGGAAACGACCAGGCGTTTGTGGACCGCGAGAAGGAACGGGCCTGGATGCCGGTCGACCTGTACGTGGGCGGCGCGGAACATGCCGTGCTGCACCTGCTGTACGCCCGCTTCTGGCACAAGGTGCTCTTCGACCGCGGTTATGTCTCGACCCGGGAGCCGTTCCAGCGGCTGGTCAATCAGGGCATGATTCTGGGCGAGATGGAGTACACGGGCTACCAGGATGCGCAAGGCCAGTGGGTCGACGCGGGGCGCGTGGTCCGCGGTCAGGAAAGCGGCTGGGTCGAGCGGCAGACGGGCATGGTGCTGAACGAGGTCAAGCTGGGCGCCGAGCAGGTCAGCAAGCAGGGCGACAGCTTTGTGCTGGCCGACCATCCGGAGATCCGCATCGAGAGCCGGGCCTACAAGATGTCCAAGAGTCGCGGCAACGTGATCAATCCGGACGAGGTGGTGCGGGACTATGGCGCGGACTCGCTGCGGTTGTACGAGATGTTCATGGGACCGCTGGAGGCGACCAAGCCCTGGAGCATGGCGGGGGTCAACGGGGTGCGCAACTTCCTGGAGCGGGCCTGGCGCCTGGTCGCGGACGACAAGACCGAAGCGCTGGAGCTGAACGCAGCCGTAGAGGACGTCCCGCCGACCGACGAACAGCTCCGCGTCCTGCACAAGACCATTCAGGCGGTGACCCGCGACACGGCGGCCTTGGAATTCAACACGGCCATCGCCCGGATGATGGAGTTCGTCAACTTCTTCACCCGGCAACCGGTGCGTCCCCAGTCGGTGCTGGAGTCGTTCGTGCTGCTGCTGTCGCCCTACGCGCCGCACCTGGGCGAGGAGCTGTGGCAGTTGCTCGGACACGACCAGACGCTGGCCTACGAGCGGTGGCCGGAGTGCGACGAGCGGTGGACGCGGGACGAGACGATCGAAGTGCCGGTCCAGTTCCAGGGCAAGCTGCGGCACCGCATCCAGGTCCCGGCCGACCTGGACCGGGAACAGTTGGAAGCGGCCGCGCGAGCCGACGCAAAGGTGGCCGAACTGCTGGCCGGCAAGCAGTTGGTCAAGGTGGTCGTCGTGCCGAACCGGCTGGTCAACTTCGTCACCCGCCAGGATTCCAACTGATAGTCGCCTTTCGCTCCGCGAAAGTAGCGAGGATAGTCGCCTTTCGCTCCGCGAAAGTCGCGAGGATAGTCGCCTTTCGCTCCGCGAAAGTAGCGAGGAAGGATAGTTTTCTTACTTCGGACAACCCGTACCGCCCGGTCCGCCGCTTCTGCCGAGCGAAGGGCGATGCCGGGAAAACACCTGGCGGACTCTCGGAGACACTCACCATGCACGATGTCATGACGCTGGTGCTGGGCGGCGGGCGCGGCACGCGGCTGTTCCCGCTGACCAAGTACCGGGCCAAACCGGCGGTCCCCCTGGCGGCCAAGTACCGGCTGATCGACATCCCGCTGTCGAACTGCATCAACAGCGGTTTGAACCGCGTCTACGTGCTGACGCAGTTCCTTTCGGTCAGCCTGCACCGGCACATTCGCCAGACGTATCGCTTCGACGCCTTCAGCGGCGGTTTCGTCGAGCTGCTGGCCGCGCAGCAGACCGACGAGGCGGGCACCGACTGGTACCAGGGAACGGCCGACGCCGTGCGGAAGAACCTGCGGTACATTGAGCAACCCGGCATCAAGTACGTGCTGATCCTGTCGGGCGACCAGTTGTACCGCATGGACTACCGCGACATGATGCGGACGCATGTCGAATCGGGCGCTCACGCCACGATCGCCGCGTTGCCCATCGACCGCACGGCCGCCAGTTCCTTCGGCCTGATGCGGCTGGATGAATCGGGGCGCGTGGTCGGGTTCCTGGAAAAGCCGACGACCGACGACGAGATCAACATGGTGCGGATGGAGCCGGCCTGGTTCGACGCCCGCGGGGTGCCCAGCCAGGGTCGCGAGTGCCTGGCCAACATGGGCATCTACCTGTTCAACCGGGACACGCTGGTCGACGTCCTGACCAAGACGACCTACGCCGACTTTGGGCGGGAAGTCTTTCCGGCCGCCATTCGCAGCCGCCACGTGCAAGTGCACCTGTTCGACGGCTACTGGGAGGATATCGGCACGATCCGGGCTTTCTACGAGGCCAACCTGAGCCTGCTGCAGCCCGAACCGCCGTTCCAGTTCATGGCGCCCGGCGCGCCGATGTACTCCCGCGCTCGCTTTCTGCCCCCGACGATGATCGGAGGTGCGGACGTGCGCCGCAGCCTGATCGCCGACGGCTGCCGGATTGCCGAAAACGCCGTGATTCAAAACAGCATCATCGGCGTGCGGTGCGTGATTGGTTCCGGCGCGGTCGTCCGCAACTCGATCGTCATGGGTGCCGACTACTACGAATCAGAGGAACAGCGGCGGGAAAACGAACGCTTGGGCCGGCCCCCGGTCGGCATCGGACCCGGTTGCCATGTGGAAGGGGCGATTCTGGACAAGAACTGTCGCCTGGGCCGCCGGGTGCGGGTCGTGAACGATGCGCGCGTCGAGACGCAGAACCCCGACTCGGCCGACTGCCTGGTCCGCGACCAGATTCCGATTGTCGTCAAGGACGCCGCTCTGCCCGACGGTTGGCGCCTGCAGCAGTAGTTGCCGCCACCTGGGAATCGCTACAATATGCGGAATTGCAGAACTTGCTCTGCCCAAACGCCGCACAGTCGCCAGGCATCGCATGCCGGATTCCAGCCAGATCACCGCCGAACAACTGGTGGCGCTGTCCGAGACGGGGCAGCGTCGCGAACTGGTGGCAGGAGTCGTGCGGATGATGTCACCTTCGGGAGGCCGGCACGGCCAGATCGCTCACCGCCTGGGGCGTTCCCTGGGAAACCACGTGGAACCCCTGGGGCTGGGAACCGTCTTCGCCGCGGAAACCGGTTTCCTGCTCGCGCGCCAGCCCGACACCGTCCGCGCGCCCGATGTGGCGTTCGTGCGCCAGGACCGGCTCCAGTCACTCAACGACCTGCGAGGCTTCCTGCCTCTGGCGCCCGACCTGGTGGCCGAGGTGATTTCGCCCAGCGATCGGTATTCGGAGGTCGAGGAAAAGTCGTGGAGCTGGATTCGACATGGCGTGCGGGTCGTGTTGATCGCGGACCCCGATAACCGCACCGTGCAGATCTGCCGTTCGCCACGGGATATCGTGCTGCTGGACGAAACGGCCGAGCTGTCCGTGGATGATGTGGTTCCCGGTTGGCGGATGAAGCTCGTCGAATTGTTCGCGTAGGTTGCGCGGCGCCGGAACGGCTGAGCCTGGCGGCCGCCTTGGTCGGTGTGCAAAGGAACTCGGCCTGGGCTTGTTCAGCGTCGGCGGGGAGGCTGAGCGTCGTCGGGAATCGGGCCGGCCAGGGGAGGCGTTTCGAAGAACTGGCCGTCGTTCACCAGCCGTGGATCGCCGCTGCTTTGCAGTTCCGCCAGCAGCCGCGCGCGAAGCTCGGCGGCGACCACCGCATACGCCGGCTTGTCCGCCACGTTCCGCATCTGGTACGGATCCGTTTTCAGATCGAACAGTTGTTCCCGCGGCCGCCGCCCGTAAGCCCGCTCGAAGTAGGGCCGCCACTGAGGATCGTGGCGGTGTTCGACCAGCCAGGCCTTGGTCGGGCCCGCATCTTCGTCGGGCAACGTGACGAACGTGTTTTCGGTCAGCTCCTTGGCGGTCGGCGGATTGTCGCCGTCCAGACGGTACGGGTCACCCAGCGGATAGCGGTCTGGCTGGAAATTCATGATGAACAGGTAATCGGGCGTGCGGATCGCCCGCTGCGGATACGGCAGGTTCCCGGCTCGAGCGGCCGCGACGTGCCGTTCGCGCCCGGTCAGCACCCAGGTGCGTTGCGGGTCCACCAGTCCCTGGCGGTCGGATTTGAGCACGGGCCAGAGACTGCGGGCCGTCATCGATTCCGGCACGGCCGTTCTTCCCGCCTCCAGAAACGTGGGAGCCAGGTCGGGCAGGCTGACCAGATCGTCCACCACGCGGCCGCCCACCACGCCCGGACCGGCGATCGCCAGGCTGACGGCGGTGCCGAAGTCGTACAGGTTGCACTTGCCGTGCGGGAAGCCGGGGGGACCATGATCGCCGCTGACCACGACCAGCGTGTTTTCCAGCAACGAGCTCTTCTGCAACTGATCCAGCAGCACTCCCAGCGCGGCGTCGAAGGCGGCAATCTCGCCCAGGTAATCGGCCAGGTCCTCGCGCACCTCTGGCACATCGGGCAGGAACGGCGGCAGTTTGCCCTGCAAGGCATCCGGATCGATGCCCCACAGCGCCCGGCCCGAACCCTGGACCCAGCGGCGATGCACGTTGGTCGGTCCGAACCAGTAGCAGAACGGCTTGCCTTTCTCGCGCTGATCCAGAAAGGCCTGGAAGTTGGCCCGCACTTCATCCAGCAGTTCGCCCCGAGCCTGCTCGAACGTCCCGCCGTTCTGCACCAGTTGGGTCGCATTCTGCGAGAAACCGTTGATCCTCGAACCGGCCGATTGGAAGGCGAACTTCTGGCCCCCGAACGGCGCATCGGCCGGCACGCCGGGGCTCCATACCTTCCACGACTTGCCCAGCGCATAGCCTGAGTCGTTCAGCAGCAGGGGCCAGGCCGGCAATTCGGCGTTCCAGACCGCCCCTTGCAGGATGGCGGCCCGGCCGGTGCGCCAGAAGTATTGCCCGGACAGCAGCGAGCTGCGGCAGGGCGTGCAGGAGGGCGCGTTGACGAAGGCCCGGCGGAACAGCACGCCGCGCTGGGCCACGCGGTCGAAGTTGGGCGTGCGCACCACGTCGTTAATTCCGCCGTCGCCGTCCGCCGTTGCGTAGGCGCTGGCGTATCGTCCCCAATCGTCGGCAAAGGCGAACAGGATGTTGGGCCGCGGCGGCTCGTCGGCTTTCGCCATACAAGGCAGCGCGGCGGACAGGCCAGCCACCACGGTCCCGATCCAGATCACAAGCCTGTTGCCCCCAAGCCAAGGTGTTGCGCGCATGGAACCCAGTGCTCCGGTGGAATCGGCGGGCGGGTGAGAAAACCAGCGGTGTGAAGCGGGCTCTAGCCGCTTCCCAGCCGGCGACGGCATTCGTCCAGGATATCCTGCGTGCGGCTCGCTCCGCAACGCGAAACGCCCAGCGCGCGGACGGCCAGCAACGCATCCAGGTCGCGCACGCCCCCCGCCGCCTTGACCTGCACGTGGCCGGCCGCGTGCCGCCGCATCAGCTTCAAGTCGTCGTGCGTGGCGCCTCCCGTGCCGTAGCCGGTCGATGTCTTGACCCAGTCGGCTCGCAGCTCATTGCAGATTTCGCACAAGCGGATTTTCTGCTGGTCGTTCAAGTAGCAGTTCTCGAAGATCACCTTGACCTGCTGTCCGGCGGCGTGAGCCACCTCGATCACGGCCTGGATGTCCCGCCGCACATAGTCCCATTCGCCGCTCAGCACCTGGCTGATGTTGACCACCATATCCAGTTCCTCGCAGCCGTCGGCCAGCGCCCGCTCGGCCTCGGCCCGCTTGATCGCCGTCGTGTGCCCGCCGTGCGGGAAACCGATCGTCGTCGAGGCCTTGACCGTACTGCCCCGCAACAGCTCCGCGCAACGGCCCAGATAATATGGCATGATGCACACGCTGGCCACATCGTACTCGACCCCCAGCCGGCAGCCGGCTTCCAGCTCCGCCGCGGTCAGCGAGGGATTCAGCAGCGAGTGGTCAATCATCTTGGCAATATCGGTGTAAGTGAATTTCATTGCCTGTCCTGCCAGGAGAGCGAGCCCGTGCGAGTTGTCCCAGGGGGCTAGTCAAAGTACGATTGCGATTGTCCGATTGCAAGGGGTTGATGATTTGCGCACGCTGCGAAGTACCGGGTTTGCAGGCATGAAGACGATCGCTTCCAAAGGCTCCCAGCGCCGCGGCTCCCGTGCCAGGCGGCGATTCCGCGGCCCACTGTGGCTCGCTGCCAGCCTGGTGGCCATCAACCTGGCGGTTATGAGTCCGGCGGTCTTGAATCTGGCAGGCGCCGACGAGCCGGGGCGGGAGACCCCGGCTCGACCCAAGCTGGCCCGGCTGCCCGACCACGTGCCGGCTCCCGACGACAATCCCACGACGGATGCCAAGGTGGAGCTGGGCAGGCAGTTGTTCTTCGACCCGCGGTTGTCCGGCGACAACTCGATCCGTTGCGCGACGTGCCATTTGCCGGAGCGGTCGTATGCCGATGGCCTGGCCCGTTCGATGGGCGCGTCGGGCCGTCCTTTGTCGCGGAACACTCCCACGGTGCTGAACGCCGGCTGGCACAGCAGCCTGTTCTGGGATGGTCGCGCGGGCAGCCTGGAAGAGCAGGCGCTGGGACCGATCCAGGCAGCGGACGAGATGAACCAGGATCTGGACGAGCTGATCGAGGAGCTGGCTGCCGTGCCGGAATACCAGCGACAGTTTCCGCGCGTGTTTGGCCGCTCCGTGAATTCGCAGGATGTCGCTCGAGCGCTGGCCGCCTTTCAGCGGACGCTCGTCACGAGCAACTCGCCGCTGGATCGCTACCTGGCGGGTGAAAAGGACGCGCTGTCGGCCCAGGCCCGCCAGGGACTCGAACTGTTCATGGGCTCGGCCGGTTGCATTCGTTGCCATCATGGGCCGCTGCTCAGCGATGGCAAGTTCTACCGGCTGGGCGTGGGACGGGACGACCTGGGACGAGGCTCGGTGACGGGCCAGCTCGAGGACCGGTACAAGTTCCGCACGCCGTCGCTGCGCGGCGTGGAGCGGACGGGCCCGTACATGCACGACGGCTCGTTGGCCACATTGTACGACGTTGTGCAGTTCTATTACCGCGACGTCCCGTCGCGCGGCCCGGCCGGGTTGCCACTGGACATCGAACCGCTGGTCGACCAGAGCTTCTCCGACATCGACGCGCTGGTCGCCTTCCTCAAATCGCTGTAGCAGAAACGGCAGGTTGGCTCAAATGCTGGTGGTCCTTGCGATGGGAGTCCTGTTGGCTGGTCCTGGCCAGGCCGCCAGACCGCTGGTGATCGCTCACCGCGGCGCCAGCGGTTATCTTCCCGAACATACGTTGCCGGCCGTGGCGATGGCCCACGCGCTGGGGGCGGACTTCATTGAACAGGATGTGGTGCTGTCCCGCGACGCGGTCCCGATCGTGCTGCACGATATCCATCTCGATGCGGTGACCGACGTGGCGCGCGTGTTCCCCGAACGCCGCCGGCAGGACAACCGGTACTATGCCATCGACTTCGACCTGGCGGAACTCAAACGGCTGGCTGTCCACGAACGCGTCGATCCTCGTACGGGCCGGGCCGTGTTTCCGCAACGCTTTCCGGCTGAGGCGGGTCTGCTGCGGATTCCCACGCTGGTCGAGCAGATTCAACTCATCCAGGGTTTGAATCGCAGCACGGGCCGGCAAGTGGGCGTGTATGTCGAAATCAAGGCCCCGGCCTGGCACCGCCAGCAAGGCCACGACCTCAGCCGCCTGGTGCTCGACGTGCTTGCCCGCCACGGCTACACCAACAAGGACCACCTGGCCTTCGTGCAGTGTTTCGATCCGGCCGAGACGCGGCGGCTCCGCGAGCAACTCGGCTGCCGGCTGCGGCTGGTGCAGTTGATCGGCAGCAACACGTGGCGCGAGGCCGGCGCGGACTTCGACCAGATGCGTACGGCCGAAGGGCTGCGCCGCGTGGCCGAGTACGCCGACGGAATCGGCCCCTGGATGCCGCACGTCGTCACGGGCATCGACAAGCAGGGCCGGGCCGAGGTAACCGACCTCGTGCGGTTGGCCCACGAACGGGGGCTGTTCGTTCACCCCTACACGTTTCGGCGGGACGAGCTGCCCGCCTACGCCAGCAGCTTCGAGCAGTGCGTGAAGATGTTCGTGGAACAAGCCGGCGTCGACGGTCTGTTCACGGACTTTCCCGACCTGGTGCGGTAGAGAAGCAGGCAAGGCGACTGCGGGACAAGGGGACGGGGAGTCGGGGGCAGGCTCGCCGCATGCCAGCACGCGGCTCAGCGCGCCGGCTGCAACTGCTGGAGCTGTTCCTGCAGCAGCCGAATCTGCTGTTCCATCTGCTTGCGTTCCTCGTCGCGGCGGCCGAGTTCCTTCTGCTGGTAGGCGATCACGCTGCGGTAGGCTTCCAGGGCTCTTTGCAGCATCTGCAGCCTTTCGGCGTTGGTCGCCACGGGCGGATCGGCCTCCATCTCCTCCAGGTCCGGTTCGCCAGCAAACACCTCGCGCACTTCACCGCGGCTCGAACTGGCCCGGAAGTGGCCGTCGGCCAACCCCTCGATGTCGATTTTCGGTCGCACGTACTGGCCAATCTGCTCGAGCGTGGCCGAAGGCAATTCGACGCCGCCTCCCAATTGCACTTCCACCAAACGCACCGCGTCGGCCTGCTCGATCAAGTACTGCATCACGTCGCCTGGCTGCTTGAACAGCACGGGCCGAACCGCTTCATAGACCGAGCGGATGCGGATACCATCCGCCGCCAGCACGCGATCTCCCACGCGGATGCCCGCCCTGTCCGCCGGGCTGCCCGCGTCCACTCGCCGCACCGATACCTGGTCCGCGTCTCCCCCCAGCACCATACCGACGACGGGCCGGCGGCGTTTGAGCACCACGACGGAATCGCCCGCCAAGGCGGTTCCCGCGGTGGGCTCGGTTTCCGTTCGCTGCCCGTACGCTCGCAGCAGCCGCTGCACGTGGCCGGCCGGCACCGCGTAGGTCCAGCCGCGGACCCGATCCGGCTGGTCCGCCAGCACCACAATCCCCAACAACCGCCCCGACGCATCCACGATCCCGGCACCGCTGGCTGTCTCGGCGGCCCGCACATCGCACTGAATCAGCGGTGGCAGGCTGACTCCTCCCAACGTCCGATCCACACCGCTGACAATCCCGCGAGAAACCACCGGTTGTTCCGCGCCCCAGGCGGCCGCCAAAACCAGCTCGCGGCCCACCGCCGGAAGAGCTTCCGCCAAAGGGATTCCCGGCAGGTCCTGACGGTCGGTTGCCAGCAGCACCAGCCCGGAGTATTCGTCCATCACCCGCATTCGAGCCGTCGCCTGCCCGCCGCCGGGCAAGGTCAGCCGAATGCGGTCCGCCGTGCTCGCGTAGAAGGACGAGACGATCAGGCCGTTGCCCAGCGAAACGCCAGAACAAACGGAGACACGCGCCCCCTGCTGCTGATCGGCCTCGGCGCCGTCCGCCCCCGTATCGGCCAGCGTCACTCGGACCGTCACCGTGACGCGCTGCAAGGCGGCCGCTTGCTGCTCAACCGACAACATCGCCTCGTCACCGCGCGCCGCGGATGCCGCGAAGATTGCCAGGCACCCCGCCAGCACTCCGGCCGCGAGGCATATTCTTGCCGTACGTTGCATGTTCCGCCTCACACGCCTCGCCGCCGGCGTCCTGCCGGGGCTGAAATCGTCCGGGTTCAAATCGAGATGTTCCACGAACCTTCCGGCTGCTCTTCCAGCAGGTCGAGCAAACCCTCTAATTCGGGGCCAGAGACCTCTTGCAGAAACCATCCGGGAGCGTGCAGCTCGACCACCGGCTCCTGTCGGCCTCCGTCTGGTTGGGTGGAGAATTCACCGGGAGCACTCGCCGTGGATTCCGGCCGGTCTTGGCTCGCGGCCGAAAAACCCGGACGAGTCGCCACCGAGTCGCCAGCTTGTGGCAAGCCGTGGCGGCCGGCAACTGTCCCGCGGGGTTGCATGGCCACCCAGCCGACGACCGCCAGCAGCCCGCCGGCCAGTAGTCCACTCAGACCGACCGCCAGCCATCGTCGCTGGCGGCCAGGCCGGCCGTGATTGCCCGACTCTGAGTCGCCGGAGTCTGAGTCGCCGGAGGTCGCGAAGCAATTCACCGCATCCCCCGATGCCAGGTCCCGTGCCGGATACAGTTCGGACAACTGCTGGGCTTCGCCTGTCAACTGAGCTGCCAAGGCCCGCAGATCGTCCGGCAATTGGCCGTCCAGTTCGTCCATCCCGTCGGCACTCGGCTCCGCCGCAGTCACCAGTTTCGGATTAAATGGCACGAGTCACATCCTCAAAAGGGTGCTCAGGCAGCAGCTTGACCTCGTCGCCCCGGTCGTTCATCAACCGCCGCAACCCCAGCAGTCCATGAAAGATCCGAGATTTGACCGTTCCCAAGGGGCATTCCATCACCCCGGCGATTTCTTCGTAGGCCAGCCCTTCGCTGAACCGCAACACCAGGGCCTGGCGTTGTCCATCCGGCAGGCGTCGGACCCAGGCCCAGAGGCTGCTCTTCCACTCCGCCACTTCAATGGCCGTTTCCGCCGCCGGGCTGGTCCGTTCGGTTGACGGCTCGTTGTCCCACAACACTTGCAGTTTCTTCCGTCGCATCCCGTGCCGTCGCCGCTCGCGCCGCTCCAGGTTCAACAAGATGCCGTACAGCCAGGTAAAGACGCTGCTTCTCCCCTGAAAGCGGTGCTGCTGCCGCGCCAGCACCAGGAACGTCTCCTGAGCCAGATCGTCGGCATCCCAGGGATTCCCGGTCAATACCAGGGCGGCCCGGTGAATCCTGGCAAAATGCTGCTGTGTGATCTGATCGATGTCCAGCGGTTGCACGCGTCGCTCCCGGCGTCAGAGGTACCCCTGATTGTACCTGTCCCTACCGGACCGAGCCACTCGGACCCCGTCCGACAAGCACGCCAAGGGTATGTGCCCTCAGCCGGTGCCAAGGTTCAATCCCGCCCCAGAGTCGCCTTTCCGCGCTCGGAAGACGCACAGAACCCAGCGTAATCCGCACGACCGGCAGAGTTTGCGCCTGGGCGTCCACTTTTCGCCACACGCCGCGTTGACTTTCCGCCACATCCCGTCCGGACGTGCTACGTTCTCATGGGGAACACAGCGAAGCGGCAACGCTCGCAGGGAATTTACAGGCGAGGGAACTTACGGCAGATGGCTCGGCAAGTCAGGCAACACCGCACTCTCCTGGCCGTCACGATCGGACTGATCGTGGCGTGCGGCGGTTGTTCGCACCTGCGGTTGCCGGCGATCGACCCCAGCGGACAGCGGATTTTCCTGCCGGCGCCCAGCTCCACGACTTTGGCGCCGCACCATAACATTGGGCTGCCTCGCCCTCCTCAGCCTGCCTTTGTCGCTCCGCCGGTGCCTCCCGACTGCCCGCTTCCCGTGACGGCGCCTTCGCCGCTGGCCACGGCACAAGCCCAGACCTGTGGCCAGAAGAAGGCAGCTCACAAGTCGCTCGGAGACTGCCTGCATCCCGAACGGCGAGCACAGATCGTGATGATGCCCAAACGCGTTGTCGCTCCGGTGGGTGGCGAGGTGGTCCTGATGTCGGGCTTGTGCGGCGCTCACGGCCACCGGGTCAAGGGCGAGCAGTTGGAATGGATGTTGTCGCAGGAAAGCGTGGGCAATTTCATCCAGGTCGGGCGTCCCAGGCAAGACATGTTGGCAAGTTTGCGCAGTACGACGGCCGAACTGCGGAGTGCCAATTACGCTCGCAGCGCGACGTCCCGCACCACGCGCCTGATTACCCGCGGCACGCAGAGCACCGCGGACGATGTGACCTTGGAACCCGGTCAGAGCTGGGTCACACTTACGTCGCCCAGCGAGGGAGTCAGCCACGTGACGGTCGTGGCGACCAACTCGGAAGTCTGGGACCAGCGCCGCGAGACGGCAACGATCTACTGGGTCGACGCCCGCTGGGAGCTGCCGCCGCCGGCGGCGCTGCGAGCGGGGCAAAGTCACTTGCTGCAGACCCGCGTCCTGCGGGACTCGGCTGGCGCTCCGGCCGCCAACTGGATCGTCCGCTACGAATTGGCCGCGGGGACGGCGGCTCGGTTTCTGCCAGGCGGCCAGCAGGTCGCCGAGGCGGTCGTGGACTCGACGGGCCTGGCGTCGGTCGAAATTCAGCCGGGCACGCGCGAGACCGAGGCCGCGCACGTGCGGGTGCAGATCATTCGGCCGCTCGATCCCGGCGACGGCGTGCCGCAGATGACGGTGGGACAGGGCTGGACGTCGGTCACCTGGAGCGCGCCGGGGCTGAACGTGCGGGCCGCCGGCCCCGCGACCACGCGCGCCGGCGAAACGTTGACCTACCAGGTTCAGGTAACCAACTCCGGGAACCTGGTCACTCGAGGCGTCACGCTCAAGGACGAACCGCCGGCCGGACTGGTCGTGCTGGGAAGCAATCCGCCGTTTCAACAGTTCGGCGAACGTCATCACTGGCCCCTGGGCGACTTGGGCCCCGGCGAGACTCGAACCATTACCGTGCAAGCCCGGCTGGATCTGGATCGCACCGTGCGGTACATCTTCCGGGCGGAGTCGGTGGACGGCTTGTCGGCCGACGCTTACGTGGAAACCAGCGTCGAACGGCCCACGCTGGCGGTCGAAGTGACCGGGCCGCAGCGCGCTCAGGTGGGCGAGCGGGTGACGTACGAAGTTCGAGTCCAGAACACGTCGGGGCGGGATCTGGCGAACGTGGTCGTCACCGACAGCTACGATCCGGGCCTGGAGCAGACCGAGGGCGCACCCAGCCCGATTCGCCGCCAGTTGGGGCCGATTCGAGCCGACGAGGTGAAGGCGTTCGCGGTTTCGTTCATTGTCCGCCAGCCCGG
This sequence comes from Pirellulaceae bacterium, assembly GCA_024102795.1. Classification (GTDB taxonomy): domain Bacteria; phylum Planctomycetota; class Planctomycetia; order Pirellulales; family Pirellulaceae; genus JAGFJK01. The sequence continues at coordinate 30,627 of JAGFJK010000122.1, read as the reverse complement.
GACCTGGTGCCACACCCTGGAAGCGGCGGCCCCGGACGGCTACACGGCCCGGACACGCGCCTGCCTGCAGGCGGAGGCGCCCCAGGTCGCCGCGCAACCGGCCGTTGACGTGCAACTTAGCGGACCGGCCGAGCAGACGGTCGGCGGGCTGATCCTGCTGACCGCCCAGGTCACCAATACGGGCAATGTGCCGCTAAGCCAGCTCCAAATCGCCATGTCGTTCGATCCCGCGCTGGCGGCCCGCCAGGCATCCGAGAATTACCGCCTGGAGCAGGGACAATTCGTGTGGTTCGTGGAGCAGCTTCAGCCGCAACAATCGGTGCTGCGGCAGTTGAACCTGGAAGGCGTCGCGCCGGCCGCCGCGGCCGGATGCCGGGTCGCCGTGTGGGCCGCCGGCAACGTGCAGGACAGCGACGCGATTCAGGTGCGGATCGTGCCCGCGCCCCAGCCACGCACTCCTCAGCCTCCAAACATCATCGGGGCCGCTCCGCCGGCTGGAGCGCCCCCGCGCCCCGCGGATGGAATCCCCGCGGCACCGCCAGCCAACCTGGGCGGCCGGCCAGCGGTCGAGCCTCCCGCCGCTTCGACCCCCGGCCAACTGGCGCTCAGCATCGCCGATGCCGAGGATCCGATCGTGCTGGGAGACGTCACCACGTACCTGATTCAGATCGCCAACCAGCGGGATGTGGAGGACCGGAACGTGCTGTTGACGATTCGCCTTTCGGACGGGCTGCGATTCGAGCGGATCGAGGGACCGATTCAGGTGCGAGCCAGCGCCGATCAGGGCCGGACCATCGAAATGGTCCCAATTAACTCCCTGCGACCTCGAGAGCAAATGGCTCCGCTGCGGCTGTTTGTTCGGGGAACGGCCGTGGGTGAAACGGCGGTTCAGGCCGAAGTGACCAGCCAGCGCAGCCCCACCGGCGTGCGCCAGCAGGAGACGACCACCGTCGTGGCCGCGCAGCCATGAAGCGCTTCGTCCTGCTGCGGCATGAGTTGCCCGACGATGCGGGTCGGCCCAGCCACTGGGACCTGATGTTCGAGCGGGACGAGAGTGATCGCCTCTGGACCTGGTCGCTTGCCGAGTTGCCGCGTGCCGACGGGCCGGTTGCGGCCCTCCGGCTGCCCGACCACCGACGGGACTACCTGGACTACGAAGGTCCCGTTTCCGGGAATCGGGGCACAGTCCGCCGCTGGGACGCTGGCACCTACCGCATCCTGCGGAACGACGAAGGGGATTGGCTGTTGCAGCTCAATGGCCAGCGGCTGCAGGGGCAGTTGCGGCTGGCGCGGCTGATCACCCCAGACGAATCTCCCGCCAGTCAGCGCTGGAATTGCTGGCTGACCGCCGCTTGGGGCGACGACAAGGACTGACTGGCAAGCTGTCGCCGAGTGCTGCCGGCCAGGTAGACGACGCCCTCCCGCAACTCCACTTCGTCCAGATGAATCTCCCGCCGCGGGTACTGCTCGTGCTGCGTGGGGACCGTGACCAGCGCCACCGGGTCGCCCTCGGACTGCGTCCAGCGGACTTCGACATCGGCCGCACTGGCCTGCTGGCTGATCTGCTCCAAAAACGTCTTCAACGGCAGCGGCAAACGGCCCGCCCGTGCCTGGCGCACTCGAACGGCCAACACGTTCGGCTCATCCGTCAGTTGAATGTCCAGGTCCAGCCAGATGACCGAGCGGAACTGCGGCGACTCGTAGCGGCAAGCCACGCGTGCCTGCTGCGGCTCGACCAGCACCCGCGGATCGGACACTCCCGCGGGCAGGATCCGCGAGAATTTCTCCGGCAGATCTGATGCCAGCCAGCCGTTGATCTGCTCCTCCGTGAACACGGCTTCCCAGTCGCCGGCCTCGGCCACTTCGTTATGCAGTTGCAGCACCTGCTGTTCCAGTTCTTCGCCGGCTTCCTCTTGCACCTGCGGCTCGACCAGCAGTACCTGCTCGTAAAATTCCGGAACCTGCTGAGTGGCCCGGTAGATCAGCCAGGCGGCCACACCAGCGGCCGCGAGCAGTCCAAGGCAGACGAATCCAGCCAGGCGAAGAGATCGGCGCACGCTGCAGCTCCGCTGAGAAGTGGAACGGGTCGGCCGCTGCGGAATCCTAGACAGCCCGGCCTGGCCTGTCAACGCGAAAAAGGGGACGGGGGTCGCTCATCGAAAGACTCCCCCGTCCGCTTTCAGCCGCCGCAGCTCGGCGTCCACGTCGCCGCCGGTGTAGAACGAGAGCCAGCCACGGAGTTCCACCGTCTTGTCGGGCGGGCAGTCGGAGAACTGGGGATCGCTGTGCATGCAGGGGCAGGGCGGATTGGCCCACACGCGGTCGCACGGTTCCCAGGCGGTGATCACCCACCGCTGGCCTGCTTCGTCGCGGCAGGCCGCGAACGGCTTGCTCAGGACCTTGTTGTCGCTGGTTTGCCCGGCGAACGGCGGGGCACCCTTCAGCAGCACGCAGTTCTGCACCCGCAGACCGGTCAGCGTTTCCCGCGTGCCGTTGGTCAACCACATCCGCAGCCGCACGCCATCCGCCGACGACCGGGCCTCGGTGCCAAACACCACTCCGTTGGGCAAACGCCGCTCCATCCGCCAGGAGCCGTCGTCGCCCGGCAACCATTCCAGCGCCGGTAGCTCGATCCCCCGACGCGTCCACGTGGTGTCGATGTGCGTATGTGCCAGGTAAAGCAGTTCCCGGCTCGTCCCGGTCTGCCACCAGATCGCTTCGGGCACGTCCAGCACCACGTACCAGTCGGGATGCCAGGGTGTGAACACGCTGAGCTTGGTTTCTCGCTGCGGCCGAACCGCTCCTTCGAGAAATCCGATCCGCGGGTGCCGCCCGCCAGGGTACGGAAGCACCAGCAACCGCCGCTCATCCCGCGGCGGGCGATTGTCGGGACGGATGTCGAACTGCCGCAGGGCACGATCAATCTCCGCCTCCGACAGGCCCGTCGCGGCAGCCACCTCGGAACGTGAAAACCGGTGCTGCCAGACCATATTTTCCAACCACTGCCGGAGTTGCCGCTCGTCGGCCGGCCGGCGGGCTTCCGTCGCTGCCGTCGCGTCCTTGGCGTCGGACGCGGCAAGCGGTTCCTCGGCCACGGTTGAGCTGGCCGGCAACAGCAGCCAGACCGTCAGACAGGCAGCAACCACGAGTCGAGTCATCATGCGGCCTCGGTGGCTGGAACGTCATTCGGCGCGAGTGTACGTGATCTCCATCATCTTCTGCTCGCCCTCCGGCGTCACCAGGAACATGGTGAAGGTGAACTTATCGTCATTGAGGTACTTGGAAATCATCTTCATCTTCATCGGGCCGAAGGGCGACGACGACTCGCCCGTCTCGACCATCGAGTTCGTCTGGGGATCGTACGTCCCCTCGGTGGTCATGATCCCGGTGCCCATGCTGTCGATCCAGGTGCCGACATATTTCTTCTTGGCGTTGTCGAAACCCGTGATGCCGATCCCCTGGAACTTCTGCCCGTCGAATTCGCCGTTGAAATTCTGCTGCATGAACCGCCCGCCCATCAGCACGCGAAACGTGGCGGTGCCCTCCGTCACGGACGGTTCGTCGGGATTCTCGTGCAGGCTCTTGACCGAGGTCTTCCACTTGCCCACCAACCGCTTGAACTGTTCGTGCTCCTTGCCGGGCGCCGCGAACGCCTCGAACGCCTTGGCCGCCTCCTCCGAATTCAGATCGGGGGCCCCGGACTCCGGCTTCTTGTCGTCGGCCGAACCGAGATTGCCCAGCAGCAAAATCAGGACCAGCGCCAGCTTTCCGATCCACAGCACTTGTGTCATCACAGACCCTTTCTGTTGCCCGCGCAAGGGCGAAGGAACACGGGAGAATCACACCACACAACCCGCCACGGGAGCCGATTATAACCTCGTCGCCAGCGGAATTCCGCCAGATTCTCCGACCCCAGCCGACTTTCGCTCCGCGAAACCGTCCCTGGTCGTCTTTCGCACCGCGAAAGCAGCGGAGTATCTTACACTAGGCCGCCAAATCGGCCGCAGGGCCGCGGTATTACGGCCGCGGGTCCGCGGCATTCGCGAAGCGCACGGCGATACTTGCCGACCAGGGGCAGAAGGACCATGGAACGATCCGCAACCAGGTGGCTGACGATGGTGACCGCTGCCGGTCTGCTGGTGTACCTGGCTGTGGCCGGACTGCTGGTGGGCTGGCTGGTCCAGGTCCGACAGTGGTCGTTATCGAATCAGGCCACGGACGCGGCGATCGCCGACTGGCAGCAGTGGCGGGACGAGGCCGCTCAGCCGCCCTCCAGCCAGGGCTCCGTGGCTCGCCGCGTGCCGCTCAGCCAGGAGCCTCCCTTGCTGGTCCTGATGCGGGAACACTTTGCGATGAGCGTGGTGGCGACACTCTTTTTCTGGACCGCCCTGTTCGTCCCTCTGCTGCTGATGTTACGGGGCGTTTTGCGGCAGGCCGTGACGGGCTCGGACAAGAAAACTTCGCGGGCGTCGGCCGGCCGGTCCAGTTAGAATGCATGGTATGAGCAGCGCCGGTTCCCAAGAACGCCTGATTCGAATGCGCAAAGATGTGCGCGAGGCACGTCTGCGCAACTGGCCGCTGCGCCAGGACGGGATCGGGCCCTGGCTGCTGTTGGCCGCCTCGGTTGGCGTGGCGTTGGTCGTCGGCCTGGTGTCGAACAGTTCCCTGGCCGGCGGCGGTACGATGCTGGCCCTGCTGCTGAGCATCTGGCGGGTCTGGCTGCCGGTCCAGTTCGAACTGGGGCCGCGGGGCATCCTGCAGACCGTGGGTCGGCGAACCTACCGGATCAGTTGGCGGGAGTTTCGCCGCTACCGCCCCTTTCGCCGGGGCGTGCTGCTGCTGGTCGATCCCGAACCGTCGCCCCTGGACGCCTTCCGCGGTCTGTTCATCCGCTACGACGGCCAGAAGGATCACGTGTTATCGGTCGTGGACTACTATCTGGGATCGGACCGCTCGCCCGACAGCACGGTGTCGAAGCGCGAGCGGCCCGTTTGACTGCCCCAGACACTAGAAGTCGTTACCGAACTGCTGCTGCGCTCCGGTCATCAGCTTGATGCCTTGACCGATCAGCTTGAGTACGCCGTCTTCCACGTTCAAACGGTAATTGACTCCCCGCTCGATCGGCTGGGCCGTGACCAGGATGTGGTCGCGTCCGGCGGCGTTCGAGATCGCGTCGGCCAGTGCGCCGATCAACGCGTTCTCGTCCATCGCCTTGGCGAACTGCAGCAGCGGGGCCAGGGCGATGCTCAGCTTCATCGGGGCCGCGTCCGCGTCCGCCTGGGATGCCGAGCCATCGATGACCTGCTTGACCAGCCCGACGCTGTTTTCGCCGAACGCCACATAGAAACTGTGGGCGCCCACGCCCAGGGCCATGTCAAGCTTCTCGCCGAGCACCTTGCGGGCCTCGGCTTCGTTCTCCGGCACCGCAACGCTCATCGTGTGGAACGTGACCTGCTGGTACTTGTCGACGTTGAAATTGACCTGCGGAAATTCCGGCTCGTTCTTGGCCACGTCCACCAGCTTGCGGAACGCGCGTTCCAACGCCGGCCCGTCCGCCACCCCGCCCCCGGCGACGAACCGCACCTTGCCGGAACCGAGCAAGACGGCGGCGCCGCCGTCCACCTTGCCATCGGCCACCGTCTTCTCGACCACGTCCATCGCCGTGCCGTAAGCGTCCTTGATCGCCTGCCGAGTCGTCTCGTCGGGGATGTCCGTGTTCTGATCCAGTTGTTCCATGGCCTGTTCGCGGAGCCCCTTAAGCATCGCCAGCGTCTGCTGGATTTCAGCCGCCCGCATCTTGCTGGAAAGGCTCAGCGTGGCGGCCGCGTTGGGTAGTTCGAAGCCGCGGAAGTTGGAGCGGAGATTCTTGAGCAACGCCATCTGCTGGGCCAACTCGGTGCCGGCCACCGCCGTCAGCTTGACGTCCACGTAGGTCGCCTTCGCCTCGTTGTCGATCGCCCAGCCCAGCGTCAACTGGTCGGTCTCCTCGATCAGCGACACATACGACTGAATCATGTTGCGGCCCAATTCCTCGGTCAGCTCGCGGTTCGGCTGGTCCTCGTCCAGCCCCTGCTCGAAGCCGCGGGCAAACCCGGCCTTCATCTGCGTGACCAGCATGTCGCGAATCTCGGCGGGCACGTTCCTCGCGTTGATCCGCAGGGCCACGTCATAGGTCTGGTGAAGACCATCGAGCACCACGGTGGGGTCCTTGGGAACCCCGCCCAGGTTCTCAGCTCGGTCCGAAACGAACATCCAGCCGTCCTGCGGCTTGACGTACACGTCGCGGTCTTCCTGAGCCAGGCGCAGCACGCCGTTGCCCGCGTCCTGCAGTTCGGTATTCAGCCCCTCCTCGATCTGCCGCCGCACGGTCGCGAAATCGGTCACCGGGACGAACCCGACTCCCTTGGGCGCGGCGCCCTCCATCACAATGTACATCCCCGCCGGACGGCTGGTGTCCACGCCCTGAGTGAAACCGATGATCATCAGGTTGGCGATGCCGCCCAGATCGGCCACGTCGGCCGCCTTGCTGAGAAACGAAATGTCCTTGGTAATCTCGTTGATGCTGGCCACCGAGAGGACCGCCACGGGTTTGGTGTCGCCGGCCGCCTGCTGGGCACTCGCCGGGCGCGGAACGACCAGGAGGGCCACCGCGGCCAATGCCGCGCTCGCCAGAAATCGGTTGATCAGTCGGTAATTCACGTGTTTGGGCTCCTCTTGGCAATACGGTTGTGCTGCAAACGTCGAGCGTTTATACCCCGCGGAAACCGGATGGGTTTTAATCCCCGCCGCGCAGAAATGCCCAGCCTATGGCAAATTGGCTGGCGAACCAAGACGAATCGGCGATTCGGTTGCGCGGCTGGCGTTACCGCTCGCGATATGTGATGCGACCCTTGGTCAGGTCGTAGGGCGAGAGTTCGACGCGCACCTTGTCGCCCGGCACAATGCGGATGAAGTGCTTGCGCATGCGGCCCGCCACGTGAGCCAAGACTTCGGTGCCCGTGTCCAACTGCACGCGAAACCGCGTGTTGGCTAACGCCTGCGTCACCGTTCCTTCCACCTCCAGCGCTTCTTCTTTCTTGGCCATGCAGAATACCTTTTGAGGAGCGAGCAACGCCCGCCCACTCGATAGTTCGAGCGCCATCGGCCGCTGGCGGGGTTGGTAAATCTTTGCCCAATATACCACTTACGCCCGCCGAGTCCAGGCCGCGTCCGGCAGATGGTCGAACGCTTCCGCCAAGGCCCCCAGCACGTGCTCGGCCGATTCGCAACCCACCGACAAGCGAATCGTACCACCCAGAATGCCAAGCGCCTCGCGCTGCCGCTCCGTCAAACTCCGGTGACTGGTGCTCTGCGGGTGGCTGAGCGTCGTGGAGACCTCGCCCAGCGACGGGCAAAACGGGATCTGGCGAGCGGCCCGGATAAAGGCGTCGGCTTGCAGGCGTCCCCCCGGCAAGTGGAAGGTGACCATCGAACCATAGCGGCCGCCCAACTGCCGACCGGCCAATGCGTGCTGCGGGTGGCTTTCCAGCCCCGGATAGAGCACGCCGGCCACGCCGGGATGGCGGGCCAGCCAGCGGGCGGCCTGCAGCGCGTTGTCGCAGGCCCGCTCCATCCGCAAGTGCATGGTCGCCAGCCCGCGACTGGAAAGGAAACAGTCGAACGGGCTGCTGGCCAGTCCCCAGGTGGCCACCACCTGAGCCACTCGTTCCCACCGCGACTCCCGTCCGCACGCCAGGCCCAGCATCACGTCGCTGTGGCCGTTCATCATCTTGCTGACGCTTTCCATCACCAGCTCGGCACCCCACTCCAGCGGCCGGCAGAGCGCGGGAGTGGCGAATGTGTTGTCCACCAGCAAGGCCGCTTCCACTGTCCGGGCCAGCTCCGCCAGCGCCGCCAGGTCCGCCACTTCCAGGGTCGGGTTGGCGATCGTTTCGGTAATCAGCAGCCGAGTGCGGGGGGTCAGCGCGGCGGCGGTTTCCCGCAGGTCGCACGTATCCACCAGGGTCGCGGTAATGCCCAGTCGAGCCGCTTCCTGCAACAGCAACACCTGGCTGCGGCCGTACAGCCGGTTGCTGACCACCAGGTGATCTCCCTGAGTGGTCTGGGACAGCAGCAGGGCGGCCAGGGCGGACATGCCGGACGAGGTCATCACGGCAGCGTCGGCCCGGTGCAGTTGGCGGCACTTGTCCGCCAGCATCGCGGCGTTGGGATGCGCGTCGCGCTGGTAGACGAACCCTTCCAGCTCGCCGGACAGGATCTGTTCGGCCTGCTCCGTGCTCTCGCAACACCAGACGCTGGTCAAGTACGGCGGGACGACCAGCGGCTGGTTGGGCATGGCCGGCGGGCGATCCGGGCGCGGGCAGATGTCGTCGCAGCGTTCGGACATGGTGGCGGCCCCCTAATGAGCCGACCGGAAAGCCGGCAGGTTTCCGGCCGTATCCATCGGCAGGGGACGGGGCGGGACCACCACTTCCAGGTCGGAGCGGCGGCGGGCTTCTTCCAGGTAGGCCAGCGAACACTCGACTTCGGCCACGTCCAGCGTGTTGTGGATCCAAAGCAGCCGTGCATCGGGCGGGTCCGCCAACCCGATCGTCGGCAGGGCGGCGTCCAGGATCTGGCGATCCGTGGGGTAATCCAGGGGCAGCATCGCCGCCGTCGGGTGCCCGCCGGTCAGTGCGTTGATCCGGGTCGCCTCCACATCCATCTGCTGGAGGATCTGCGAGCGGCAGAATTCCGCCATGCCCAGCCCGGTGGCGTTGCCGTGCGTGTCGGCAGTCAGCCCCCGGATGGCGATTCGCTTGACCTTCGGATACTCGTCGTCCGCCGCCTTGTGATCGTTGTACTTGCGGCCGACCACATTCGTGTCCATGCCCGAACCGCTGATATTCTTGCCGATCTCGTCGATCAGCAGCAGGTCGACTTCGGCGAACGGCAGCTTGGGCATCCACTGGCGGGCCAGCAGCAACAGTTCCTTCTCCCGCGTTTCGAACTGGTCCGGAGGCACCGCCTCGATCAGCGCCGTCTGGTCGTAGCCGTTCTCGACGATCGCCACGCCGGCCAGGATACGGCACTTGGCCAGCACCTCGCGCGCGACGCTCCGCAGGATCTGCCCGAAACTGTAATTCAAGATGGCCCGGTGGTAGATCTTGGCCCCCTCGTGCTTGCCGAGACCGATGAGCATCATTTTCATCAGCCCGCTTTCGATGTCGCCGACGAAGCCCGTATGGGGTTTCACCCGGCCGCAGACGATCACGTGATCGGCCTCCCAGGCCTGGCGATCGAAGTGCACGGGAAACCCCTCGGCCGCCTGGCAGACGATCACCGTTTCCAGGCTGGAGCGGATCGGGCAACCGCAGAACTGCTCGGTCACCCCATACGACTCAATCACCTTGCGCTGGCCTTCCGCCGTGCCCCCGCCGTGGCTGCCCATGGCGGGTACGATGAACGGTTCTCCCCCCAACCGCCGGACATGCTGGCAGATGGCGCGAATGATCAGGGCGATGTTGGCGATGCCGCGGCTGCCCGCCGTGACGGCCACGGACTGGCCCGGCTGCAATTGCCGCTGCAGTTCCAGCCGCGCGAGTTGCCGTTCCACTTCGGCCGCCACATCCAGGACCCGCGGCGCTTCAAACGTCTGGCGGACACGAAAAATCTGGGGGTACTCGCCCATGGAGCGGAAACTCGCAATGGAACCTGCGGTTACTTGAACACCGCGGCGATGGCATCGCACAGCCGGTCCATGTTGTCGTGGGTCATGCCGGCCACGTTGATCCGGCCGCTGCCCACGATATACAAGGCGTGCTGGCTGCGCAATTCATCGACCTGCAGGTGCGTCAGTCCGGACAGCGAGAACATGCCCCGATGCTGGAGCATGAACGAAAAGTCGTGCGGCACGCCGCGAGCCCGCATCCGCTCGATAAACAACCGCCGCATGTCGTGAATCCGGTCGCGCATGCCGGCCAGTTCGCGCTGCCACACGTGGTGCAGATCCTCGTCGCCGAGGATCGTGGCCACAATCGCCGCGCCGTGCCGGGGCGGGTTGGAATAGTTGGTCCGCACGCTGGTCTTCACATGGCTCAAGGCCGACGCCAGCGCGTGCGGTTCGCGGGCCACCAGCGTCAGGGCCCCGACGCGTTCGGAATACAGCCCGAAGTTCTTCGAAAACGAGCTGCAGACGAGCAGTTCGTCGCACGTCTTGAGCAGCTCCCGCAGTCCCAGCGTATCTTCAAGCAGTCCGTCGCCGAATCCCTGGTAGGCAAAGTCGACCAGCGGCAGCAGGCGGCGCCGCGACAGCAGCTCGGCGATCTGCCGCCACTGGTCCTCGTCGGGGTCGATGCCCGTCGGATTGTGGCAGCAGGCATGCAGGCAGATCACGTCGCCCGGCGCTGCCTGCTCCAGCGACTTGAGCAGCGCGTCCAGGTCCAGTTGCCGATGGGCCGCGTCGCAGTAGTCGTAGCGCTGGACGGTCAGGCCGGCCGAGGCGAAAATGTTAGGGTGGTTGGCCCAGGTTGGATGGCTGCACCAGACGCGGGCCGCCGGGAACTTGCCCTGCAGGAAGTCGGCCGCGACCCGCAACGCGCCGGTGCCGCCGGGAGTCTGCACGGCCACCGCCGGCCGATCGGTGTCGCCATCCAACAACAGCCGGCGGACCTGCCGGTCGTATTCCGGCAGCCCGGCCATGGGCAGATAGCCCTTGCTGTGTTCACTTTCCAGCAGCCGCCGCTCGGCCTCCTTCACGCTGGCCAGGATCGGCGTGCGGCCGTGGTCGTCAATGAACACGCCGACGCTCAGATTGATCTTGTGCGGGCGGGGATCCTTGTGAAACGCCTCCGACAATCCGAGGATCGAATCGGGAGGCGCCATATCCAGCGTTTCGAACATAACCGCTGCCTTCTACGGAAACCGTCGACGCCAGTTGCCGCTTGACGCTGGCGTGCAGAGCGTGCGACAATTATCGTAGCTTCGCGGTATGCCTTCAGGTAGCCCCCAGTTTCAGCTCCTCCCAGCGACCGCAACGCGGCGTCGACCCGTAAGCCCTCCCGCGCCGCGCAACCCCTCGCCTCACGCCCCGCGTAAGGCCCACAATCCTGTTCCGGGCCACCGGCCAGGCGGCACGCCCCGCGTCCCGTCCGCCTGCGGCCCGCGAACCGTGCACAGCGGAGTCGTCGGATCATGGCGCGACGTCGAATCGGCATCTGGCTCATTGGCGCCCGCGGCGGCGTCGCCACGACGGTCACGGTCGGATTACAGGCCCTGCGCCGCGGACTGGCCGGTTGCCAGGGGCTGGTCACCGCCCTGCCCCAGTTCGCCCACTTGGACCTGGCCGAGTGGAATGACTTCGTCCTCGGCGGGCACGACATCCGGGACACCACGCTGGCGGATGAGGCTCAGAAACTGCACGACGTCAGCCGGGCGCTGGACGCCGGCTTGATCTCCGCCTGCAAGTCCGACCTGCGGCGGATCGACGCGCAGATCCGACCCGGCGTGCTGCTGAACGTGGGCTCGACCATCACCGGCCTGGCCAGCGACGCCCTGCGGCAGGTGGTCGAGACGCCGCGCGAGGCGATCGACCGCGTGCAACGCGATCTGCGACAGTTCGTCGAATCGCAGCGGCTCGATCAGTTGGTGGTCGTCAACCTGGCCTCGACCGAGCCGCGGCGCGAGACGCTCGACCTGCCAGAACGCTGGAAGGACTTGAGCAAGCTGCTGGACAAACCGCGCAAATGCCCGCTCGCGGCCAGCTCGCTGTACGCCATCGCCGCGCTGGACCTGGGCTATCCCTACGTGAACTTCACGCCCTCGCCGGGCTCGGCGCCCGCGGCGATTCAGGAACTGGCCGTGGAGCGGGGCACGTGCCATATGGGCCATGACGGCAAGACGGGCGAAACGCTGCTCAAGAGCGTGCTGGCGCCGATGTTCGCCAGCCGCCACCTGGAGGTGATGAGCTGGGTGGGGCACAACATCTTCGGCAACATGGACGGCCTGGTGCTGGACAACCCCGAAAACAAGGCGACCAAGGTGACCAGCAAGGACCGGTTGCTGCGGGAGATTCTGGGCTACGATCCGCAGACGCACGTGAGCATCGAGTACATCCGCAGCCTGGGCGACTGGAAGACCGCCTGGGACCACATTCACTTTCGCGGTTTTCTGGGGACGCCGATGATCCTGCAGTTCACCTGGCAGGGCTGCGATTCGCTGCTCGCCGCGCCGCTGGTCCTGGACCTGGTGCGGCTGACCGAGCTGGCGGCCAGGCGGGGCGAAACGGGACTGCTAACGTTCCTGGCCAGCTTCTTCAAGAGCCCGCTGGGGACGCCGGAGCAGGACTTCATCCGCCAGTTCCAGATGCTCCAGCGCTGGGCCGCCGGCCCGGCGCCCGGCGCTACGGATTGAAGGCCCGCAGCATGCGGCGCCCCTTGTAGATGCTGTACCACTCCTCGGCTCCCAGCGGCCAGGTCGTCCGGATCCTCGGATGCCACTCGATCTGGTCCCGGTCGATCAGCACGATGCCAGGTTGCTCGTCGCGCACCGCCGCGGCCACCAGCACCCGCTCGCCGAGAAAGTGGCCCAGCAGGCACGGTTCGATCCGCCGATAGCCCGCGTCGCGCAGCCGCCGCTCCAGCCGCGCCAGTTCGGCTTGCTGCCGGGGCCGCAGATGTGCGGCATCCTGTTGGAAGATGTCCGCGTGTTCCGCCTGCCAGCCGGCGAAGGCCGCGTAGATGTCGTCGGGCGGCAGATCGCTCAGGTCGGCACGGAAGGCATGCGTCAGCGGGCCCGCGATGCCGATGTTGCTGTAGCGGCCGTCCGCCAATTCGTAGGTGAAACGCACCAGGTAACACCGCACCTGCTGGTCGAAACCGGGCCAGTATTGAGTTCGTTCGTCGAACGGCTCCAGCATCCGCGGCGGCAGTCCGAACTGCGTCGGCTGGGCCAGCCATGCCGCCAGATCCGACTCGGCCAGCGCCGCCCCGCCGCGGTAACTCGGAGCGATCTGTCCGCCGAGCCCCAATTCGTCGGCGTAGGCCAGCGCCAGCCTCCGCACCACCGGCTCCGCCGCCAGCTCGATCAGTCGCTGCTGGCCGCGGCGATCGCCAAGGCGGGCCAGCGCCGCCGCCGCCTCGATCCGCAGCCGCCGGTGACCCAATTCCAGGACTGCGGCCAGCGGTTCGATCGCGGTCGGCTCCTCCAGCAGCGCCAGCGTGTCGCACAGCGAGATGGCCAGCGCGACGCTCTCGGCCACCTGCCGCGGAGTCAGCTCGCGGCGCCCGCTCGTCTCGACGACCGGCGCCGGCTGCCGCAGCGATTCCTGGCCGGGCGGCGACTCGGGTCCTGGCTGCGACTCCGGCTGCGATTCCGGTTGCGGATCGGACGGGCGACGAGCGGCAACTTCCAGTTGGCCAAGCTGTCCGGCCAGTCCGCTCAGCAACCGCACCAGCTCGGCGCTCCGCGCCGCGGCGGGATGCGGATGCAATCCCCGCTGGCGGAAGTAGAAGTTCGTCATGTCCAGGATCGCCGACGCCAGGCTGACATGCCGCAGGCCAGCGAGCAACCGCGGATACAACAGTCGCGGTTCGAAGTCGGCATGCTGAATCAGCGGAGCTACGATGCGGCCGACCTGCGTGCTGTCCGCAGGCGGATCGTCGACCAGCAGTTCCACTAATTCGGCCAGCTCCGCCGGCTGGCGTCCCGTAGCCAGCCAGACCAACAGCAGATGCCGCTCGACGGCTGTCGCATCCCAGTTCGCGTAGAGCGTGCTGATGCGCGCGAGAATCCGCCGCGTCGTTCGCGGGCTGAACAGCAGGGGCGGTAACTGAGTTGCGTTACTGGAAACGGCGGCCGCGGCTGAAGTCGCGGTCGCGTCGATCGCCGGTCGTCGTCGGCGCAGGTCGAGCAGACATTCCAGCAGCGCGCCCAGCAGGACGCGCTGCGGCTGATCGCTGGCGGGCAATTCGTCGGGCAGCGACTCCCAGACCTCCGCGAACGATTCGGCGTCGGCACTGGCCAGCCAGACGGCGTGTCGGCGTTTCACGCACCGGCGCGCTTCGTCCGCCGAAGCGACGTGTAGAAAATCGTGACGCAAAGTTTGCAGGTTGGTGGTCATCTCGGACGATATCAAGACGCGCTCTCGAGACAGGCCGGGGATGGTATGCCGGGCATTGTATCAGGCCGGTTGTGCAAATATTGTTCGCAATCTTGTGGAATTCGTGTCAATTCATCTTGACGAATGACGAGTGAAATTGCTTCAATGCGCGAGGTTGGGTGAAACACGTAGGTGGCCGGCGGCGGTCAGCGGGAATTGCGACCGTCGCCTCTACGGGTGCACCTGACGGATGGATAACCAGGAGCCGGTTGTAGTTCAACCGGCTCGCCACGTGACGGCAGCGTGGCACATCGGCCCGCCTTGGATGGGTGTCCGCAAGGGATGGGCTACTGCGAATCGGATACCCGTCCACGAGGAGCCATACGAGATGGCAACCAAGAAGAAGAGCGCGACTTCCAGCACGACCCCCAAGCGTTCGCCCAAGAAGAAGGCGACGGCCAAGAAGGCCACCGCCAAGAAGGCGACGGCCAAGCGGTCCCCGAAGAAGAAGGCGGCGAAGAAGGCGACCGCCAAGAAGGCCACGGCCAAGCGGTCGCCCAAGAAGAAGGCGGCTCCCCGGAAGAAGGCGACCAAGCGGGCGGCGGCTCCCGCTGCCCCCGGCAACCCGTAGCGACCTGGCGCCCCCCGCCTCACGGCAGCGCTCGACGCGGCCTCGCGCCGCGCAAACCCGACTACAACGAGACAGGCCGGACGCAACCAGTCCCTCGCCGGTTGCGGACCGGCCTATGCTGTTACTGTTCGCCCATCTTGGCGGGCGCACAAGCGGCGGGAAATCTCCATACCAGGCGCGTCGGCCGCGGCCTGGGTGCAGGCAACAAAGACTTGCCGTCGTCTTGCTCCCTCCTGAACCGCACGGTGTCGCTCCGCCGGCCAGAACGGGGGAAGTCAAACAGGTCGCGCGAAGCCAGCGGCTCCTGGTCGTCTTTGCCGATCACACCCTCGTCATTGTGCAAGCTGCCGGACCTGCCGCGTCGCTGGCTGCCGGACCGCCGTTCAATTCCTGGGTGTCTGAGCTTTCCGGTGAGCACTCTTGGCCCGGCGGATCACATAGTTGGGCGTCCTATCCGTATGGATCGCCGCGACATCGGACAGTTTGACGGCAACTCCCTGGCGATGGGTCAATACGATGTCCGGCGAAACCGTTTCCCGGCCCTTACCCGAATCGTCGCCGAGGGCCGTTTCCAGCAGCCGTGCGGCATCGCTAAGCGAAATGCCCAACTCGTCCAGGCGCTGGCGATCGAAGACGACCCGCGCGCGAGCGACTTGTTCGACCTTCACCACCGGAATGCCCGCACCGGAAGGTAGCAGGCTGACGCGAGGTGGGTCGGCGTCTGCGGGCAATTGGGGCAGCGTGTTCTCCACCGCCTGCCGTATGGCGGCCAGTAGTTGTGCTCCGCTCACGCCCGCCCCGCTCCGAAGGTAGATCGTACACTCACCTTCGCCGCTGATCGAAGACACTTCCGTAACCGTGACCTGCTGGTCGGATAACGACGTCAGCAGCGGATGCGACACGACTTGATCGACTTCCTGAGGAGATGCCCCCGACCAGACGACGACGATCTTCGCCAGGGCGGTGGGCCGCTGGGCCAGCGCGACCGAAGCGACAACCACCGCCGCTACGGTCGCGGCGACCAACACGGCCACAATGACGAGAAAGAGCCAGATAAGACGGGAGGAAGTACGCGCGGAAGGCATCTGTTCAGAAATACTTCAAGATGAACCTAGTCCTTTGGACCTGGCGACGGCAAATCGTTCGACCAACGGCTATTCCATTGCCGCTTGCGCTGGTTCCATTGCTCGCCGAGGATGACGGTATTGCTGGTTCCGTCGCGGAACTTCTCGTCCAGGTCGCGCGGCAATCGGTATCCACCGTTGGGTTGGCGCGGCAAATCGTCGTGCGAGGAAGGAATGAGGAAAGGGACGAGCGGGCTTTGCGGCGCGCGGGGCTCCTTTTGGCGTGCCTCGCTCATGATCGCCAGTGTCTTCATTGCCGCGGCGCGGACTTGCACGTCGGGGTCGTCCTCGGCAAGGCGCTTGATGCGAGCTTCGATCCCCTCGCGCCGGAGGAACTTTTCCTGCATCGACTCCAGAGCTGACTTCGTCTCGTCACGTGCTGCGCCGTTCTCACCGGCAAACGTCAAGCCAGGCAGCGAAAACGGCGACGGCGCGTCGGCAATCGCTTGTACGGCCTTGCCCAGTGCCGTAATGATGTCGCGGCGCACCTGCGGCGATTCGCTTTCCAGAAGGCGCACCAGCTCGGGCTCCAATTCCGCGGGATACGTTGCCACCAGGTCCATCCATCTTCCCAGCACGGCAATGGTGATGAGATTCCTTTGCCTCTGCGCCTGCCGCACTTCGACCGGGGCATCGTCTGGCAAATCAGCGGGCAACTCGGCCGTCCCGGCGACAGTTTCAATGCAGTAGGGAAGAATGTCGGCCAGATTGTTTGTCATTTTGTATACGCCGCATTGGGCGCTGTGCCGGATATAGAAATGAGGGGCGCCGGTGTGCTGCCGCAGTAGTTCGAGAACCTTGGGATCCTTCGTTCCGACGATCGCCAACCACATCAGCACATCGCCCCGCCGGAACGGGTCTTCGCTGTCGAGATGGGGAAGCAGCACATCCACCGCGCCCTGTTCGAATTCCGTGAACAGCCCGGCATAGACGCCCGCATGGTTTCGCACATCCTCGTCGTCGCTGAAAATCGACTCGACCAGCAGCTGCGGGCATGGCTCGTTCTGCTGCCGTTTGATGAGGCCCACCACTTCAATCGCCAGCCCGCGAATCTCGCCCACGGGGTCGTTCCTGATGACTTCCATCAGCGCTGGCACGGCCACCACTGCCTGCGGGCTACGCGACAGCCCATTGAGTGCGCGAACGGCGTCTCGGCGGACGCTCGCATTTCGGTTGTATTCGAGTACTTTGAGATGGGCGGCGACCTGTTCGTCTATCGATGAGTCTTGCGCCTCCAGTCGAGCGGAAAGAAGCAGCAGCAGCGTCCCGAGACATACGCGTATCATGGCATGGTCTCCCGCGGATTCCGACCTCCCCGCTTCGTCACGAGTTTAATGCTCGCCAGGCCGCGGCGGAAGAGGAGTCGCGCACCAGCGCGATTGCCGCTCGGCTGGCCGCCTGGCGGGCGCGTGAGGCGCAGGTGTCGCTGGAGGAATTTCACGGCTCGCGCGGCAGCGGTTACGAATTGTCGCTGGAAGCTGGCGAGGCCGACGCTGCGCTGCGGGATTCGCCGCGAGTGGACGCCGAACTGGGGCAAATTTGTGCCTCAGCCCCAGTCGATGTTGAAACATCCGCTGAGCCTGCCGTGCCACTTTCGTCCTGCTCGTCCACTGGGACCAACGAGGCTGCCGAAAGTAGTCAGTGCGATGAGACAAGCGACGCGATTCCTCCCGCGGACACGGTCTCGTCCGGTGTGGACACACCAACGTCAAACGAACCCAGCCGTGCCCGCTATCGGGGCTGTTTCCTGACGGGCAGCGTCGCCGTCGAGCGTCGGACAATCCGATTCTGGACATGCCGATGAGCGAGTACGTGCGGATTCTGCTCTGGGTGGTGGCACAGACTGTGGCGGCGCAAGCGGCACCAGGGTCGGACCCGTCGGCGCTGGTGCAACACTTGAGAATCTACGGGCTGGACCCCGAACGCTGGACCGCGGCAGTGGACAACTTTGACAAGTGGTTCGGCCGAGCGGTCGGGTCGGTCGAGCGATTACGCGATTTGCTCAAACGCAGCGGGGACCGTTGGGTCAAGGGAATGCGGAACTGCCGAGCGACATTCGGCTGACGGGCCGGCAATGGTCTGCGCCGGCAGGCGTGACAACGATCGACGAGCTTGATCGTCAACCCCACCACGCCGTTGCCGGAGCACGTCTCCCGCCATTCGATCAGCCTCCCGCGACGCAATCTCGAGCGGTCCGCTGAGCGTGCCAGGATGCCGCGTCTCGAAGCTGCCTGACGCGGCTCTTCTCACCCGTCGCCCACCACTTCCGGCCGAATCACGCCCCGCCGGCTCTTCCTTTCTCCCCTCCGCCGGACCGCCCGCCCACCTCTCCATCCGCTAGTCCCGCCGCCCAGCCGTTCGGATTCTGGGTGTCTGATCTTTCCTGATCTTTCCTGGACGGTGGCTCCGGTGAGGGTTCTGCCATCAACGGCAAGGCGATCATCAACGTCCCGTAGCCAGGACCGGCACTCGCCAAACTGCGGCGATGCCAGATGTATCGCTGGCAAGTGACGTCGGACGTCTCGTGGCAGCCAATCGCTCCCGCGAGGCGTCCGGCTCTATTCGAACACCGGTCCCGGCGCGCCGGCGACGGGCTGCCACTGGTCATCCGGTTCGCGTCCCTCGTACGCCGACGGATCTTCACCCTGCCGCACCGCTCGGCGCCGCAGCACTTCCTTGACGGCGCGGTAGCTGTTGATCAGGCCGTGTCCCGTCTGCGAATCGACCCCTGGATCGGCGACGTCCGTGCAGGTCGCAGTGAGGATCTCCCGCGCATCCCAAGGCAGCAGATCCGGATCGGCCGACAACATCAAGGCCAAGGTTCCGGCCGCCATCGGACCGGCGAAGGAGTTTCCGTTCAAACCGCCGGGCAGGACTTTTCCGTTGGGCAGCAGGGCGGGCAGGTTGGCGTTGAAGCCACAGAAATCGGGTTTGGGTACCGTTCCCTCAGCATAGTGCTCGGTCTCCCACTTCACGGGCCCCTGGCTGGAAAAGCTCGTTCGTGTCAGGTCGCGCTGCACACCGGCCGGTGCGAACACGGCCAGGGGAATGTCCTCCGGTGTCCTCAACTGGATCGGCACGGGCGCATACGTGGGCGAACCCTCACGGGCAAAATTGCCCGCGCCCGAAGCGCTGCACAGACCGCAGAACGCCGCCTGTTCGAGCACCTTGCGCCAGTGCGAACGATACTCACCCAAGTTCGGCCTGGAGAAACTCATGCTCAACGTATCGGCCCGCTGTTCGATGGCCCACTCCACGGCCGGCTCAAAACGGGCTGCCGCGATCACTCCGGCCCAGGTTGCCGAGGGAGCCAGCCCGAATTCGTACTGACAGTCCTCCGAACCCGTGCTACAGATGATCGCCGCGCACATGAACCCATGCATGTAGGGTGCGAAGCGGGGCAGATCGGCTCTCGGAGCGGCGACGGATGACAGAGCCGTGCCACGCGCGAAATCGAAACCATGGTAGTCGTCGATCAATCCATTTCCGTCGTCGTCCTCGCCGTTCCCTGGTGTCTCGCGGCTGTTACGATACAGGTTCGCGGTGACGTTTGGCGAGAAGACGAAGCTGCCATCCATGACGACATTCAATGTGCCCTTGCCCGTGATGCGGAACTGTTTCCAGACCTTGTCAGCCAGCAGTTGCCTGATGTACCAGGGATGTTCGAACGCCGCCGGTTCCGCGGTCTTCTCCGCCCGATCGGGAAAGAACGACGCCTCGACGGCTCCCGCACCAGCGATGGCGGGGATTCGCCCGCGAGCCAGAAAGACCTTCTTCACACCCGGCACGTGTTCCAGCCCGGCCAGGCCCTCCGGTGACGCCAGGCACGAGAAACCGTTCACGATCCAGTGCCACTCGACGAGTTGCACTCTCCCATCTTCGACCAGTGCTCGGACCTGTTTCTCGCAGCTCAGGTACGACTGGTCGCTGAGCGACTTGAGCGTGTCTACCACTCGTTGCCTGAGCGGTCGCCGCAGTTCGCCAGACAACTCCTTGCCGCGGCGTGAGTACGCTGCACCGTCGCCCAGCAACTGGCGATCGAACCAGACCGTGACGGGGATCCAGTCGGCCGCGACTTGCCGCAAGGCCGGATCCACCCAGACGCCATCTCCGGGCACGTCCTCACAGGTCAGTGGGTCGGCGGCTTCCGGTGCCATCGACCGCGACTTCCTCGGCCAGTAGTCACTTTCCAGCCGGGATAGCAGCTCGTCGCTGGGACCGCGTGGCTGTTGCCCAACTCCCGCGCCGATTCGAACTCGGCCCTCTTTGAACGGCGCGGCGAACTCATCCTTGTCGAGCGCCCCATCGCCGTTGGCATCGAAACGGCCGAACAAAGTCCAGAAACCGGCCGCCGCTTCCTGCTTGCTCACCTTGCCATCCGCATCCTTGTCCTGCCTCGAAAACAACTGCATCGCAGCGGCAAGGTTTCCACCGGCTTCCTGCTCGTTCGGTGCGGGAGCCTTGTCGGGAGCGGCAGGCTGCTGCGAGTGCGCCGGCAGGCACGCCAGCAGGCTCCAGCCTAGCGTAACCCAGACGGCAGTCATTGTTCCAACGCGGGAAGTCATGGCGAACGTACTCCTGGAGTCGATATCTCGACAACCGCGCCCATCCCCAGTTCGGGAATCGAGAATTCGAGCCGGTCGCCACGGTGGTGGATCACAAGCGGCCGCTCGGTCCCCTGGCCGCAATGATACAGCGCACCGTCCACCGCGTCCGGCAGGAATGCGGGAGCCGCGATGGAAAACTGGACCTCGCGCTTGGGTCGTATCGTGTCGTTCTCGTAGTCGACGTCGTAGTTGACAACGTGGACCACCAGGCGTTGCTCTCTTGCCTGCACTACCGGGAACGCTGATACGACGCCTGACTGTGGCTGCTCGACCATCGAGCGTAGCCCGAAGTATTTCGCCAGGTTCGCGATCTGGGCCCGCAGTTCCGGCGTGTATTGCCGATAGAACCTGGTCCCCACATCCAGCGTCTCGGTTGAGGTCACGTCGCCGCTCAACACCCTGACGGTGCCACGTCCATGCTGAAGCTCCTTCGACCACCATGAGTCCGCTTCGTCCGAGACACGAGAGGCGGCCGACTCCAGTCCCAGCAACTCAGGCTCCTGGCACACCACGACGCCGCCACGACTCACGAATTCCTGTATGACCCGCTTCTGATTCTCGGTGGGCTGGATGGGGCTCGGCACAACAAGCTTGTCGTAGGACTCCAGATCCTCCGCCTTCAGCAGGTCCTTCACATATCGATCATCGCCGGCGAAGACGACATCGAAGGGAAAGTTGCCCTCAACAAATCCCTGGGCCAGCCCCAGATAGGAAGGGAACACGGCGGGAATCGTCCGTCCTCGTTCGTTCAGCAGGAACAGGAACGCGACCAGCGAGCCCGATGTCTGTTCGCCTTCGTACAACTGACTGTGCTCTCTCACGAACCGATTGTGCTCGAACACGCGTTGCCAGATCCTTTCCAGCGGAAGATCGCCGAACGAGCCGATTTCGACGTGGAACGGCACGTAGGCGCCGCCCGCCGCATAGGCTTCGATCGCCTGGGTCGCCATCCAGGTAAGTGACGAACGCCCTTGCTCGGCGTGTCTTCGCAGCTCGCTGGTGTCGTGCGAATGGATCAGCGCTGCGCCGCGCCGATGATGAACGGCGTAGGCCAGCTTGTGGAACGCGGCCCACTTGCCGCGGGGCATTCGGGCCTGAGGCGCCCCGAAGCGACCCAGCGGATCGTTGTTCAACTCGTACGTGAATAGATCCACCAGGTCGGCGAACTGCAGGCCTCGAATCCAATGCCCGCCCGGATTCTGCGATCCCAGGTCAGCCGCGTTCGTGCAGAAGACAACCTTCGCGTCTCGCTCGTTGGCATACCGGTGCAACGTCTCCATGACGTGTCGCCGCGTGGCGAAGTTCGTCTCCTCCTGGCACTTGATAAACTCCCGGAACAATCGGGCGTCCGTCGTCTCGTTCAGGTGCGCGCTGTCCGCCATCGGTGTGATCCGCTGCATGGAAGTCAGCCGTCGAGCGATCTCGGAACGGTCGAAGGGGTCGATTCCAAACCGCTCGCCCTGCTCGGTCGCGGAGTAGTGCTCGTCAAGATACGAGCGGAAGTTGGCCGCGCAGTGCTCGCAATGCCCGGCCTTGAGAAACCCGCTGATGAACGACGCCCCCATCGGAGTATCCAGCAGGATCCATTGGGCCCCCGCGTCAATCGCCGCCTTGCCGGTGTCGATTTCCCACTGGACCCAATCCGGGTTGATCGAACACATCAGAATCATCTCACCGGCCACGACCACTTCCCCCGCGGCGTTGCGACAGGCCATGTCCTCCAGGTTGGGAACCGACTCGCGCAAGGCGTGGAATCCCTCGATGGTGTTGATCGACGCGGGCACGATCAGTCCGGCCTTACGCACGTCGGCCGCAAACGCCGCCTGGTCATCCTGATACTCCTGCTGAATCGCCGGGTTGTGCGGCAGGATCGAGTACTTCCCCGGTATGCCCGCCCAGGCGCCGTTGACGCTGACGTGCAACTGGCGGGCACGATCGGGGCGGACGGGCAACATGATGAACGTCTGCACGACGTCGGCCCACTCAGGCAGCTCCAGGCCCGTTGTCGATCGCAGGACGGCCGGCGAGCCAAGCCGGAAAGACTGCCGCCTGGCTGGCGATTTCGGTGGATCGCCACGCTGTACGGAGTCGAGTGAGACCAGGTCGTAGTGCCGCCCGTCGGCGTTCCATCTCAAGTGGGCTCGATACTCACGGTCCAGCGGCCTCCCGATCAGCCGAAACCCGGCCTTCGGCACGCGGACGACAAGGTCCGGCCCGGCGACCACCAGGTCAAACAGTTGCTCCGCTGCGCGGTAAGGCTTCGAGCCCCCGAACAGCTTGATGTCGTTCAAGTCGTGACGCACGATCGCCAGGTTGCGGGTCACGATCCGCAGTTCGTCTTGATCGTTCACCCGCTCGGTTTTCACCGGGGCGGTCAGCCTCGCGGCCTGGCCGGACAGGTTTTCGAACGAGGGAGGATGTTCGAGTTCCAGCAATTCGCCCGATCGGTACACCACGCTCGGACGCGCCGCGTCGCCCTGGGGAGCCGCGCCGAGATGCTTCAGGTAGATGTCCCGGTACTCGATCTTCATCGGCGGGCCAACATGCACCTGGACACCCAGCAAACCCCTCTTCATGCGGTTGGTTTCATCGTGATCGTGCACCTCGCTCATCAACACTCCGTTCAGGAAGTGCTTCGCGTCTTGGCCTTTCACAACCAGCCGGTAGCGATTCCAGTCCTCCTTCCGCGCGACTCCCTGCAACTGTTCCGGATCGCCGAACTGGGCGATCAGCCGCGGGTGCGTGCCGGGTTCATCAATCCACGTCGACTGCCCGCGCGACGCCAGCAGGCGACGTCCGTTCTCCTCGTAGCAGATCCCCGTGAACATGTCGGCGCCGTGGATGTCGGCCTGAGGACCACGCACCGAGAACGGGTCGCCGTCGAGTACGGCCAGCCGATATCCCACTCCGCTGTTACCCTGGGCCGAGACGCGGTAGTCGAGCACCAGCTCGAAGTCCTCGACCAGCCCGCCGCGCCAAACGATCCAGGAGTTCTTCTTGAGCAGCGTTTCGGGAGTGACCGTGCCCACGAGATTGCCATCCACGACCGACCAGTAGGTTGGATCGCCGTCCCAGTCCGTGAGGGTCTGTCCATCGAAGATGCGGGTGAATCCGGCGGGGTCGAAGGCCGGCAGCGGTCCGTCGACCGAGGAGGGCGGCTTCGGTTGCGGAGGCGCGTCGCCAGTTGGCCCTCCTTTCTTCTTTAGCGTCTTGGGATCAATTCCCAGCGCGTTCAAGGCTCCGTCCAGCAACACTTCCGCCTCGGCGTGTTTGTCGGCTTTCATCAGGCCGTCGAGCTCTTGCAGCCGCGTGATGACGTCCTGCGGCACGTCCCCCGCCTCGACTCGCTTCTGAACTTCGGCCACGGCTGTTTGCGCCTTCTTGAGCAGGCGCTGGATCGTCGGCGGCAGTTCCTGTGCCTCTGAAGTGACGCATGATGACCACAGGAACATCATGCCAACAGCAACTCGAACGGCCCAGCGTGGTTCTGGCATGCACGCGGCTGAAGACATCAGGACGCTCCCTTCTTTCGGGACGCTGCGAGAGCGTTGATGGCGATCCGCGAGTGGCAGGAGTTTCACAGGCGATCAACTTTCCGGGTTAGGCGTTCATGCGGACTGGAACGTTCGTGCTCCAGCTTCAATGGTGCAGTTTAGCAACGGAGTGGTTGCTGGAGTTGCGTCCACAAACGGAAGTAGACGAAGCAGAAAGGGCGTGAGAACGATCGGCGAGCTTGATCGTCACGCCAACACGCCCGTCGCCGGAGCACGTCACCCATGAATATCCCTCACTCGTTAACGTTGCGATCTCGAGCGGTCCGCTCAGCGTGCAAGGATACCGCGTCTCGAAGTTGCCCGACGTGGCCCCTCGCGCCCGTCGCCAATCGCTTTCAGCCCGCTTGTCCCTGGCCGCCCCTTTCATTCCCCCTACGGCAGATCTTCCGCTTGCCACTCCCGGCCGGACGGCCGTTCAATTTTTTGGGTGTCTGACCTTTCCGCACGACAATGATCTACACGCTCGTCTTGAACCGAGGCGGACGAGGCGTCCGCAGCCAGGCCGACGGCCTGACTCGGAGCCCTTCCCGAACCAGAATTCACCCACAGATTCTGGTGAGGAGGCATAAATCCTCTCACCGGTATGCCGCTGCTTGCGGGGACGGCTCAGGTCTTGTTCCAGCCAAGCATCGATGATCGGAATCAGCGGGCCAAGTGACGGCTTCTCGCGGGTCTGGCCAAGCCCCTTATGCGGGGGTGGCGCCGCATGAGTTAGTGCTTTTGTCACGGTTTTCCGGACGTGGCCGAGACGCTTAGCGATTTCCCGCCCGCTGAGCCCGTCCACAAAATGCATTCGCCGAATCAGTTCGTAGTGGTCCACTTCTAACACCTCGGGGCATCCTTTCAATTCCAGAGAATCGTCTGAACGTAAAATGATGCCTCACTCTGAGGTCGGCTCCCATTTCGATGCGTGCTAGAGCCGAGAAGTGGCCCCATTTCCGATGCTCATCACCACTCCGTCGCTGACGCTCAAAACAATCCCGCCACAACGAAGCCAGCTCTGGACTCTCAACCCGTCCCCTAGACACCTCCTGACCGAAGGGATGAAAAACCACCCCGCCAGCCTACCCCCCGCGCCAAGTTGCCTAACCCGGGCGCTTACGCAGCAGCCGCTGGCCCTCCTTGGTCAGGAACTCAGCTAATTCGCGGCTATTCGTTGTGGTCCGGGAAGTGATTTGATACGTTGTCGTCACAGTGGTAGTTCTTTGTCACTGGCAAAAACAGCTGCCCAATCCTATTGAAAAGGGCCCTGGAGCTACCACTCTCTTCGAGTCAGCTATTCGACTACGGCTGGGACATCATCCACGCATCATCGTGTCTCGAATCGACTGGATAGTTTGCGCACGAACACATCACCGTGCGAATCAAGAGCAAACACAGTGTGACTCACATCAGTCAACTCCTTCGATTCATCCTTTGCGTAGTAGAGTTCACGTATCGCTAAGAGCCTGCATGTGTGGGCAGGAATCACTATTGTCACGACTTCGATTGCCTCGTTGTCCGTGACTTTGAGCAGATCATAAGCCATGCCACCAGGGACGTAATGATTCTCGAAACTCAGCATCTCCGGAGTGTAATCCTGCTTTATCGGCTTCCCGCAATGGATCACATATCGACTTATCGGGGATTTAGCGTCCTTGACAAGTAGAATCTCGGCGTCAAGAGACTCGAGTTGGGACGCGAACTTATCCAGATCTCTAGAAAACTCAATTTCCCACCTAGCCCACCGTGGTGTTATGCTACGGCGCACATCAATACCAACGAGAGCAGATCCCAAATCACGCTTTAGATCGGGGCGATCCTGTTCAGCAATATGCTGCCAAAACCTCGTCACCGATAGTGCCTGCTCGAACGCGATCTGCGCCGCATTCGCCTGCTCGTTCGCCATATGGACTCGACGCATCTGTGCGGACCACCCAGCGAAAAAGGCGCCGACCACCGTTGACACGGCGATTAGCGTAATGAGTGAATAGCGTGGAGGTACTCTCATACGTGCTGACCGAACTGGCTATCGGCAATCTGTGGTGCGCCGGGTTAGTCACGCTTGTGAACTGAGTGCATGGGCCGTCCGGTGCGTAGATTACCACCCGTGCCGACTGGGAACCGTGCTGTGTTTACTATTGTCTCGGGTCGTCCCCAGGTACCTCCTTCATCTTGCACGAGGTCGTGAACCGACCACTTGTCACGCCATTCCACGAGACGCGCAACGAGCCAAACGGCCACTGTGTGTTCTTGCGGACAGGACAGCAGTTCCACATGTGCGTCATTGATCTTTTACCCTCCTCCTTCCACCACCCCCGACGGTCCCAGTCAGCCGGAACACTCGTCATGTGGTACCCAAGCTTGATTTTGAACCCGCAGAGGTCGACATCTGATGGTGCAAGCCAGCCGCCACGCCTTATGTCAGGGCCTCTGTCCGTACTACGTATCACAGACGACACTGTGGCTTCGCCCACGGAAATACACGACGGTGCCGCTGCATAATACCACGGAATTTTCCAGTGATCTGAAATGAAGCCCTCTTCGGCAAAAAAGATGCCCTCCATCGGCAGGTCCCCTAGACCGCTTTTTTTGTCGGGTAGCAGTTCCAGGTAACATTTGTCACAGGTCTTTTTAACTCGGCCCGCGTGGCATCCGCATCCCAACTCGCACTTGGTGGTGGTGACTTGATAGCAGATCTTCTGCACAAGAAAGCGGTTCCCTAGATTTCTCCGGCTCCGATCCGCTGGCAACGGGACCCCTAGTTGCCACCACATTTCCGCGAATCCACAACCACACTCGTGTATTAGCGGTTTGATATGCAACGTGGCTACCAGCCCTGATGGGTCACTGAACGTTACTGGATCGTTGCGAGCGAACTTGTAAGGCATGAGTCCTTCGCTGGCTAGTATCCGCCGATCCAAAACACTTAGTGGGTCTATGGAGAGCCAACGTGCTGTACTCGATTTGTAAGCTCGAGCTCGAATGTTGTGCGTATGGGTCAAGGAATCCGATCTGACACCAAAAGCGCCGCCATACAAGAACTGAGTGTCAGCGTCTCCCCTGAAGACCTTCAGCTCCCCAAACGCCGTATACACCGCGTTGGACTTCTCCGCCTGCTCCGCGTCCACGAGCTTGCGAGTGTTATTCGCTGCATCGAAATAGTATGTGTTGCTCCCAACATTGCGGTGCTCCGAAATCCAAGCACCATACTCTACAGGTTCGTTGGTATACGTCGCCGTTGCCACTTCGATCTTGTCTGTCTCCATCAAGTACGAATCATTCGCCACATCCCAAAGAAACTTCGTCACGTCCTCCCCAGCTTCCTTCAGCACGCGCCGATTATCGGCGTTGTACGCCATTGTCACGAGCGTTCCGTCGGCAAGCTCGACGAGTTTAATCTGGTTCTCGTAATCCCAGATGTTCGTCACGCGACTACCATTGGGCGAAGCTGTAACGCGTTGGTTTCCGTTGGCATCGAACGCGTAGTTCGTCGTGCCGTCCGTGTCCACGCTCGTTTCGAGTTGATTCGCGGCGTCGTACGTGTACGTCGTCAGCGCCCCGTTTTCGTTCTTTACGAGGCGGTTGCCCACGGGATCGTACATGAACGTGTGTTGATAGGGATAGGTGACCGAGCGGTGCTCGCAGGTGAGCTGGTTCGTCTTGTCGTAACTCCATGTGACGCGAGCACCGGTGTCCTCCAGGACACTTGTGCGATTACCCGCCCGGTCGTACTGGTAGTCGTACGCCGAGATGACGGAGTCGTCCGACTTGAGGTTCGCAAGACCCGTCAACTGGTCCGCCGCGTCGTACGTGAAGGACGCTCGCGTCCCATTGGCAAGTTCCTTCAGGGTGCGCCGCCCGATTGAATCGTACGAAAATGTCGTGTGATCGCTTTGAGGATTGAACAGTGAAGTGATCTTGTTCTCGGGATCGTACGCGTAGGTAAATTGCCCACCGTCGGGATCCATCATCGTGGCCCGTTGCCCAGTGGCGTCCCAGCCGTAGGTGATGATCTGGCCGGATGGATACGCCACGCTCTTCATCTGACTGCGTTCATCGTAGGTGAAGGCATAGTCGCCTGTCGTGTCTCGCATCGACGTCCGGTTCCCGACCGCGTCGTAGGCAAACGTATGCCGGGTATCATCCGGGTAGAGCCGTCGCGTGAGCTGACCCACGGCATCATGCGTAAACGTCGTCCAATTGCTGCGCGCGTCAATCCGCAGATTCTGCCGGCCAGCGGAATCATAGCCGCTCGAAGTGATCCGCCCCAGGGGATCGATCAGTTCCGTCTGCCGCCCAACGCCATCATAACTGAAACTGTGGCGGTTGCCACGCGCATCGACCAGCGACGAGAGTTGCCCCACGGCGTCATACATGCTGGTCGTGATGTAGCCGAGCGCGCTTTCCTGCGAGACCATCCGCCCGGCCGCGTCGTAACCCGACGTCGTGATGTTGCCATTGGCGTCGGTCGTTGCTGTCTGTCGCCCCGCGGCGTCGTAACCCATGGTCGAACGGTTGCCCAGCGGGTTTATTGTGGCCACAAGCTGGGAAGCGGCGTCGTAGACGTTGGTGCCGCGGTAGCCCAGCGGATTCTCGACGTCCAATTGCCTGCCGGCATCGTCATACGAGTAGCTCAAACGGTGTCCCAGAGGCGAAATGCTGGCAATCGCCCGGCCGGCCGCATCGTATGTGATGGAACCTGTGTTGCCCAGCGCATCGGTCGTCGCAGTCTGCCGACCGGCCGCGTCGAACGACAACGTTGTGCGGTAGCCGAGTGCGTCCACGCTGGCAATCTGCCGGCCGGTAGCGTCGAAAACGTTCGTCGTCAGGTATCCGCGAGCGTCCAACACATCCACCTGCCGACTCGCCCCGTCGTAACCGAAGGTCGTGCGGTAACCCAACGCATTGATCGAGGCCTCCGTGCGGCCCGCCGCGTCATACTGCATCGTATTTCGATTCCCCAGCGGATCGATGCTCCCGATCGTCTGGCCGGCCGCATCGTAGGCACTCGTCCACTGCGCACCCAGGGCGTCGATCGTCGCCACGTTGCGCCCCGCCGGATCGTAGGTTGACGTCGTTCCGCGGCCGAGCGCATCAAACGTAGCGATCGCTTGTCCGGCCGGATTGTACGTGGTGGTCGCCATTTGGCCGAGCGGGTCGATGCTCGCGATCCGCTGCCCGACCGGGTCGTAGATCGAAGTCATCCGATTCCCCAGCGCATCGATCGACGCGATCGTCTGACCAGCCCCGTCGTACACCGAAGAGCTGCCATACCCAAGTGGATTGATGTTCGCCGTGTTGCGACCGGCCGCATCAAACACCAAGGTCGAGCGATTGCCCAGAGGATCCACATTCGCGATCTGTTGTCCGGCCGGGTCGAACACGCTGGTGTTGCGCTGACCGAGCGGATTCACTCCCGCCACCCGGCGGCCCGCGGCGTCATACACGGCCGTGGATGCATTGTCCAGGGGATCGATCGATGCCACCTGCCGACCGGCGGCGTCGTAGCCCATGGTGCCACGATGTCCGAGCGCGTCGATCGATGCCACATGACGTCCGGCATCGTCGTAGACCGACGTCGCGCGGTTGCCAAGGGCGTCGACGATCGCAATCATTCGGCCCGCCCCGTCATAGACACTGGAGTTGCGATTGCCAAGCGGATCGATCCGTGCGATTAGGCGGTTCTCTTCATCCCAAACGTTGGTTGACGTGTAGCCGAGCGGATTCATCACCGACACCTGTCGCCCGGCGCCGTCGTAGCCAAACGTCGTCCGCTCGCCGAGTGGATTCACGTTGGCGACGCGGCGATTCGCATCGTCAAAGACGTTTGTGGACACGTACCCCAGCGCGTTCATGATGGAAACCTGGTTACCGGCTTTGTCGTAACCCAGTGTCATCCGCGCGCCCAGCGGATTGACCGTCGCCTCGACGTGCCCGTCGCCATCGAACACGCTCGTCCAGGTATTCCCCAGGGGATTGGTCGTGGAAGTCCGCTGCCCCCGAAGGTCATACGTATGCGAGGTCGTGCTTCCCAGCGGATCCATTTCCGCTGTCACACGGTTCATCACTTCGCGGGTCGTGGTCCACACATGGCCCAGAGCGTTGATCGTCGACGTTGGCCGCCCATAGTTGTCGAAGCCGAAGGTCGTTCGATAGCCCGGCGGATTCACTTCCGCCGTACGCTCGCCCCCGTCGTACACATTCGTGGACGTATTGCCGAGCGGATCGGTCGTGGACTGCAACTGCCCGCTTGCGTTATAGCCGAACGTCGTGCGATTACCGAGCGGATTCTCCACGGCCATTCGCAGCAACCCGTCCCAGGTAAAGCTGGTTCGGTTGCCCAGAGGATCCTCGCTGGCGCTCACCCGCAAGTCCTCGACCGCCGTCCCGGCAAAGCTAATCGTCGCCCGGTTGCCGAGCGGCATGACGATCGCCTCCACCCGTTCATACGAGTCGTAGGTAAGGGTGGTCGTCAAGCCAAGGGCATTCGTGAACTGCCGCAGTTGGTTCGCATCCCACGTGAGCGTGGTCACGTCCCCCAGCGGATTCTCGATCCCCGACACATTGCGCGCCCCGTTGTGTGTGAGGGTGGTTAGGTTTCCGCGCGCGTCCGTGATCACCGTGGTCAGCCAATTGTCCCAACTGATTGTCG
>JAGFJK010000101.1 GCA_024102795.1 Pirellulaceae bacterium | reverse complement strand
GACCCCGACGGCGAAGTGCAAACCGGCGGCGAGGTGCGGCTCGGCGACGAGTCGGGCCCGGCGGCGGCCGGCCGCGTCGGCGTGGTGTTCCAGAACTTCGCCCTGTTCGACGAACTGTCGCCGCTGGAAAACGTCCGCTTCGCCGAGGCGCATCGCTTGCCGGCTGGGCCGCCCCGCGCGGGCTCCGCGCAGCAGTTGCTGGACGAATTGCACGTGCCGCGCGGCGTGCGCACTTCGTCGCTCAGCGGCGGCCAGCGGCAGCGGCTGGCGATCGCCCGCACGCTGGCCTATGGTCCCGACGTGATCCTGTACGACGAACCCACCTCGGGCCTGGACCTGGCCAGCGCGCTGCGGGTGGCGAAGTTGATCCAGGCCACCCACGACTCGCACCCGCAAACTTCCATTATCGTCACGCACGATTACGAGGCGTTGTCGGGCATCGCCGATCGCGTGTACCTGCTGGACGCCGTCCATTGTGCGCTGGTCGAGGTGCCGCGCGACGAGTGGGGCCGGCTGCACGAACGGCTGGTGCCGGCGGTGCAGCCCGGCGAACCGGCGGCGAGTGCCAACGAGCAGGGGCTGCGCGGCCTGGCCCGCCGAACGCTGGGCAAAGTCGGCGACTGGCTGGTCTCGACGACGCGGCTGGCCGAGCGCGCAGCCAGTCTGCCGTGGAGCCTCGTGCCGTGGTGGAAAAGTCCGCGGTGGGGCGGACGCTTCCTGCTGCACTACCTGCACCTGGTGGCCGGGCCATCCGCCTGGCTGTACATCGCCGTCGCCGGCGCGATCGCCGGTTTCGTCACGACCTACTTTACGTTTCGCTTCCTCCCGTTCGCCGGCTACACCGAGCCGCTGTTGATTGAGGACCTGCTCAAGTCGATGGGTTTCGCCCTGTACCGCATCCTGGTCCCCGTGCTGGCCACCATCCTGATCGCCGCCCGCTGCGGCGCGGCGGTCGCCTCGGACGTCGGCGGCAAGACGTACGGGCAGCAGGTCGACGCCTTGCGCAGCCTGGGCGTGAGCCCCCGGCGATACCTGTTGACCAATATCCTGTACGCCTTCCTGGTCGGCACCCCGCTGCTGCTGGCGATCGGTTTCGCGGCCGCTCGACTCAGCAGCCTGGTCGTCTTTGCCGCCGCGTATCCCGACCACGGGCCCGACTTCTGGCACCTGCACTTCCATCGCAAGCTGCTGTCGCCGGACCACTGGTGGTACCTGGGCACGGGCTGGCTGCTGGCCAAGACGCTGATCTGCGGCGCGGGAATCGCGGCCATCGCGCACTACTGGGGGCTGGCTCCCAAGCACTCCAGCCGCGACGTCAGCCACGGCGTGACGTCCGCGATCCTCTGGGCCACGCTGTACGTCCTGCTCGTGCAGTTCTGCTTCGCGTTCTGGGAGTTCTGACGCGCCAGGTTTCTCCGGGACTCCTGCCGCTGGCGTATTCCAGGGCGGCGGACGTATAATCCGAGTTTGCCTTCACGCCTGGCGTATGGCCCTGGGGTGTTCGAGGGGAAACTTCCATGCCGGTCCAGATGAAATTGTCGCGGATCATTATCAGCGAAATCAACGAGCAGCAGGTGATCTACTTGAAGGAGGTCGACGGCGACCGCCAGTTTCCGATTTTGATCGGCTACTACGAGGCCACGAGTATCGATCGCCGCGTCAAGCATCAGGCGGCGCCCCGGCCGCTGACCCACGACCTGCTGGTGAATGTGGTGGAAGCCCTGGGAGCGGAACTGGATAGCGTGGTGATCAGCGAGCTGCGCAACCACACGTACTTCGCCCTGCTGCGAGTGCGGATGGACGGCGAGCTGATCGAGATCGATTCGCGGCCGTCCGATGCCATCGCGGTCGCCGTGACCTGCGAACCGCCGCTGCCGATTTACGTGGCCGAGGAAGTGCTGGATGAGGTGGGGGACTGAGGGTCTTGACCGCCCGTGGGGGTGGCCTAAACTAAGCTTCGGATTGTCGATAGTCGCCTTTCGCTCCGCGAAAGTAGCGAGCGTGTGTATACGACGGGCATGACGCCCCGTCCTACGAAGAATCAATCAGCGGGAATGGCGGAATTGGCAGACGCGCCAGGTTGAGGGCCTGGTGGGAGTTAAATCCCGTGGAGGTTCGAGTCCTCTTTCCCGCACTCAACCTGGAAGGCTGCCCCACTCACCCCAGGCTAATCGCGTGGCGGACGCGCTTGAAGAACAGGATCAGCAGCCGTTCGCTGCCAATGATGATCTCGGCCTGGCCGCTCATGCCGAGCTTCAACTTCGCTTGCCGTGTGCCGCGGCTCAGCTCGTACCGGTCCAGGGCGATCTGGACATTGTAGTGTCGAGAGCCGTTGGCTGTCGCCGATTCGGCCGGTGAACTGTCGGGCGAAACGTAGGCGACTTTTCCGGGGACCGTGCCCAGTTCGCGAGGATCGAGGGCGTCCAGCTTGACGCGGGCGATCCGGCCGACCCGTAGCTCGGCCACGTCCTGGCCGGGCAACTGGACGTCGAACCGCAGCCCGTCGCCGGGCGCGATGGTCAGCAGTTTCTGGCCTGGCTCCACCAGGTCGCCCGCGGCGATCGGGCACGACGTGACCACGCCGTCGCCGGGAGCGGTGATCACGGCCTGCCGCAGTTCCAGTTCCAGGTTGGCCAGTTCCAGCCGCCGGGCGTCCAGGTCCGCTTGCCTGGACAGGCGCTGCAGGGACAGTTCGCCGCAATCGCACTGGTAGGCCTTTTCCAGGGCTTCGATTTCGCGAACCACTACGGCCAATTGCTGATCGTCGACCGGCAGCCGGGCGGTGTCGTGTCGGGCCCGTGCCTCCTCCAACAGCTCGCCCGCTTCCCGCAGTTCGGAGCTGGAGGCAGCTTGAGCGGCGTGCAACTGCTGAAGCTGCGCCAGGTTCTGGCTGGCCGATTGCCATGCGTGGGCGGCGGCCCGCAACTCCGCCTCGCGCCGCGCCTGTTCGCTGGCAAGCTGCCGGCGAGCCTGTTCGAGGCGCGCTTCCAACTGGGCTCGCTGCGCCTCGTGCCGCTGATCGCGCAGCCGGGCCAGCTCGGCGGTTCGCGCCAGTTCGTCTTCCGTCGCCCGAATTGTCCGCCGCAGGATCGCCAGGTCGTTCTCCTGCCGGCGGGAGTCGAGCTGCAGCAGGGTCTGGCCCCGCCGCACGTGGTCTCCTTCCAGGCAATGCAGGGCCACGATCCGTCGGCCGCCGCCGGACACGGACGTGGCGGTGCTGATCGGGTTGAACACGTCGATCGGCGCCGCCTGGGGCCGCACGTTGCCGGGAGCCCGCACGACCAGGTCGACTCGCGTCAGCCAGGTCCAGGCCACCGCCGCCGCCACCAGCAGCGTGGTCAGCAGCGCGATGGCGTGAACCGTCCGCGGCGGCCGCGACTGCAACGTCAAGACAAACTCGGTGCACTCGCGGGTTGAACGTAAAGCTTGCATGGTTCGTTTCCTGGTTGGTAGGACGGGTACTCTTGAGCTTCCCAGAACGAGCGGAATTTGCCGGGTTGTGCCCGCAGTTCGGCCGGCGTTCCGTGCTGCACGACGCGGCCTTTATCGAGCACATAGATCGTGTCGGCGTCTTGCACGGTGCTCAGCCGGTGAGCGACCAGCAGCACGGTCCGGCCCGCGAAGGCTTGTTTCAACCGTCGTTGCAGAGCCTGCTCGGTCTGCGTATCCAGGTGGCTGGTGGCTTCGTCGAACACCAGGATGTCGGGATCCATCAGCAAGGCCCGCGCGATCG
Source organism: Pirellulaceae bacterium (assembly GCA_024102795.1). Taxonomy (GTDB): domain Bacteria; phylum Planctomycetota; class Planctomycetia; order Pirellulales; family Pirellulaceae; genus JAGFJK01. Next base: position 19,092 of record JAGFJK010000101.1, on the reverse strand, counting down.
CCAGCCGCTGCCGCTGGCCTCCCGACAAGTTGGCTCCCCGCTCGCCGATTTCGGTTTCGTAGCGCTGCGGCAATCCGGCCACCACCTCGTCAAGACCCGCGGCGCGGGCGGCGGCCAGCACTTCGTCCAGGGACGCTTCGGGGCGCCCCAGAGCGATGTTGTCCCGCAGCGTGCCGTTGAAAATGAACGGCTCCTGCGACACGACGGCGATCCGCGAACGATAGGAGCCGAGCGAATAGTCCCGCACATCCACGCCGTCGATCAGGATCTGCCCGGCCTGCGGCTCGTGGTATCTCAGCAGCAGCTTGAGCAGCGTGGACTTGCCCGAACCACTCTCGCCGACGATCGCCACGGTCTGTCCGGCGGGGATGCGCAGGTTCATTCCTTCCAGCACCGCGCCGCGGCGGCCGTAGCGGAAGTCCACATCCCGGAACTCGATCTGCCGGCGAGGGCCCGTGAACGTGGCCAGACGCTGGTCATGCGCCGGTTCCGGCTCGCAGTCCAGCACGTCTCCCAGCCGGTCCATGGCGACCAGAGCTTCCTGGAACTCCATGACCAGCGACGCCAGCCGTTCCAGCGGCGCCAGCATCGAAACCAGCATCGTGTAGAAGAACATCAACTGCCCGATACTCAGCGCGCCGTCCAGTACGCGATAGCCGCCGTACCACAGGATCAGCAGGCCGGCCAGTTCGCTCAGCAGCAGCCCGGCGCTCGACACGCGCATGCCTAGCGTTTCAAGTGAAAACAGGGACTGGGCCAGCCGCACGATCCGTTGTTCGTGTTCCTCGCCCCGCCGCTCCTCGACGCCGAACGCCTTCACCGTTTCGATGCCCGAAACATCCTCGACCAACCTCGCCGTCAACTCGCAAGCGTCTTCCATCGCCGCGCGCGAACGGCGCCGGCCGGCCGGGTGATGCGTGGCGATCAACAGCACCCAGGCGGGCATGAACAGGGTGGCCACCGCCGCCAGCCGCGCGTCGTAGCTCCACAGCACCGCCAGGCTCACCACGAAGAACACGCCATCGGTGATCGCTCCCAGCGTCGCCGCGCTGACCGCTCGCCGGATCTTGTTGGCGTCGTGGACCCGCGAGATCATTTCGCCCACGCGCCGGGTTTCATAAAACGCCATCGGCAGCCGCAGCAGGTGGCCGGCGTATTGCGAGAGCAGCAGCAAGTCCACTCGCCGTCCCAGAAACGCCAACAAGTAACGCCGCACCAGGGCGAACAGCACGCGGAACGCAATCACCAGGGCCATGCCAATCCCCAGGGCGTTCAACAACCCCGCTTCGCCACTCAACAAGGCCGAGTCCACCAGTTGCTGCACGAAGAACGGCGAGGCGAGTCCCAGCAGCGTCATCAGCAGCCCGCACACGCCGGCCTCCAGCAGCGTGGGACTGTTCCAGGCCAGCAGCCGCGTCAAACGACCCAGCGCCGAAACGGGGCGTGCGCTCTCGGACGGCGGATTCATGTCCGGGACCAGCACCACCAGCTTGCCGGTCCACTCACGTTCGAACTGCTGCCGACCGACCCAGGCCACTCCCGCCGCCGGGTCTCCCACCAGCACGCGCCCGGCGGCCGCCCGGTGCACCACGACATAATGCCCAGGACCCGAATCCCGTTCCAGCAGCGCGATCGCCGGCAGCGGCACCTCCGCTAACGCCTCGTAAGGCCCTCGCACGGCTCGCGCCTGAAAGCCGATCCGCCGAGCCGCGTCGACCAGCCCTCGCAGACTGGAACCTTCGCGATCCACGCCCGCCCACTGGCGCACCTGGCGCAGGGCCACCGGGCGACGATGCCACAAGGCGATGCTGGCCAGCGCGGCCGCGCCGCAATCGGACTGGTCTCGCTGACGAACGTGGGCATGGCGGCGGAACATGGCGGTGGCCTCGCGGGTCGAACAGTTGGTGCTTCAGTGATCAGAAAGATGGTTGTCGGAGGTGCGCGGCGTCAGTCACGAATCGGAAGTGCCACGGACTGCCGGCGTCACAAACGGCTCCAGGGTCAGGATCGAGGGGACCTGGTCCGGGGCGGCCAGCCGCAGCAGGCCATATCCGATCCCCGCCAGTCCGGTCATCAGCCCCGGCGTTTCAAGCCCGTTGTGCGTACCGCAACGCGGCCCGCGATGGGCAAGTTCGTCCAGCACTTGAACGACGTGGCTTTCCAACAGCGGCTGCGCGCCGGCGTCGAGGCCCCGGACAGCGGCCTGCCGCAGCAGTTCCAGGTTGCCCAGGTCGCCGTGGCACAGCGAATGGTTCGAACCGAAACCCGACGCGGCCGTCGTCCGCACGGCGACTCGAACCTCCGCTCGCGCCTGTTCGTCGTCGTGGTACTGCAGCGACGCGATGCGCGCCAGACCAATGCCCGGCGCTCCGTGGCACCACGCCAGACCACAGGCAGGAGCCACGCGGCTGGCGCCCTCACCTGTGTTTCCGGTTGATTCCGCCGCCCCCGCATCCGTCGCCAACCGCAAGTCGCGCCAATTCCCTTGGCCAGGACAAAACATGCTGCGCTCGTAGCGCAGGGCGTCCAGCGCCAGCTTACGAAACCGCGACTGCCCGCTGACGCGTGCCATCCGCAACAGGGCCATCGCGATCCCCGCCACACCGTGCGAGAACCCGGTCAGCGGCGCGGAGCCGGTGGCCGGAGCCGGCCAGCCCACGCCGTGGCCAGCGGCGATCTGTCCGACCGCCAGCCGCCGACCGCAGTCGAGTGCCGCGTCGAGCAATTCTTCGCCGGGACAGACGGCGTGCAGGTTGAGCAGCGCCAGCAAGCCTCCCGCACACCCGCCGATCAGATCGAACTGCTGGTCGTCGGCCACGGCTGCCCGGAGCGGACCCACCAGGCGCCGGGCCTCGAGCCACAAATCGTCGCGGTTCCAGAGCGTTCCCAGGTGCGTCAGCAGTTGGATCGCCCCGCCCCATCCGGTAAACGCTCCAGGCGAGTTCGATGGCGAGCCGGCCGACGACAATTGTTGCTGCCAGGTCCGCAGCCCTTGCCGAGCGAGCCGTGCGGCCGCGCGATCTCGTGCGACTTCACCCCAGCAGGCCAGAAACAGAATCACGCCGGGCAGCCCGTCGTACAAATCGAAGCCCAAGGGAGCCACGCGGCCTCGCGGATCCCCAGGCGGCGTAACGCCGAGCCAGGTCGCTTGCCCGCCGCAACGAATCGCCTGGTCGCTGAGTTGCCCGGCCAGGCAGCCGGCGGCGTGCAACAGCCTGTCATGCGGCGACTGGCTATCCCGCGGGTTGATTGGCTGGCCGCGGTCCGAGGCACCGCCCAGCGCCGCCCGCACCAGCCAGCGTTGGCGCTCGATTTCGCACTCGTCCAGCCGTTCGAGCCGCCGCAGCGCGGCCGACAGACCGTCGGTTGCGAAGAACTCGGGCACTTGCCGCTCGTCGCTGGTCCGCAAGTCGCGCGAACCGGCGCGAGTCGTCAGCAGGGGAATGTCACCAGCTTGCAGATCGCGCATCTCCTGGCTGACGAGGCGTCGCATTTCGGGCCGCACGGCACAGATCCGTTCCAGGCGAAGGAACAGCTCGTCGCGCTGCCGCGCGTCGGCCATCAGCTCCGGATGAAAGCTCTCGTGCATCAATTCGCCATAAACGCGAGTCGATCGCAGCAGCACGCGCGTGCTCGCTCCCTCGAATCGTCTCAGCGGACCGTCCGCCGCCAGCAGTTCGTCCCGCCAGCGCAGCAGCAGGCGGCAGGTGCGAGTAAATCCCTCATCGATGAGTTGCCCGTGTCGCGCGGCGTCCACCGGCGCACCTTGCAGCGTGGTCTTGGGACCTGCATGTTGAAACCAGGCGGGCTTGCGGACGAATCGCATCTGATCGGTGCCGGCGGCTTCCCAGGCGGGGACCGTGAACGGAATCGCTTGCCCGTCACTCGTCCCCAGCCCGCTTAAATCGATGCCTGGTTGATCGGGCCGGCCCCACATCGGCTGCGGCAGCAAACCGGTGCCCAGGACCGAGTGATCCAGATGCCGCCAGGCAGCCTGTTCGGCGCCGCTGGTGCTGGCGGCAAGCTCTGGGCGAAACATCGCTTCCAGGTCGATCAACACCGGGTGTTCACCGGCCGGGAGGATGTTTTCGTAATGCAGGTCGGTGCAACCCAGCACGTAGCCCAGCGCCAGCAGGCTGCCCTTGCGCAGGAAATGACGGGACAGTTCCGCCGTGTCCCGGCAATCCTCCGGCCGCACGCATTCGACCCAGCCGTGGTCGCCACCGTCGAGGACCGCGAGCGGACGCAGCGCCGGTTCCAGTCCGCGCCGATTCAGCCAGCAGATCAGATGCTGGAAGTGAAAGTCAACGGCCAGCGACTTGGGTTTATAGACCAGCTTGCGCCCCGACTCAAAGTGGGCCATCAGCACACACTGCCCGCCGCGATGCCGATCGCCGAGCGGTTCGACTCGGACGACTCGGCCTACTGCTTCCGCCGGAAAGACCCGCCGCAGCCGCCGCCCGTCGTCCAACAGATGCTCGACGAACCGCCGCCCGCAGGCCACCCACTGATCGACGCGCGTCTGGATCTGTTCGGCCAGAACCGGATAGGTTGCGAGCAGGTCGAGTGCCGCGTCGCGCTGCCGCAACTGGTCCAGGAAGGACTGATAACGGGCTTGCGGCGTCGCACCCGCCAGCCGCTGGTCGGTCCCTGCCAGATGCAGTTCCAGCACCAGGCTGCGACCGGCCATCTTCAGCAACTGGCCCGGCAGGGGAGCGATGTAGGACGCGACAAACCGCGGGGCGTCGATCACCTGGTCCACACCAGGCAACGCGTCCAGGCTTTGCTGCAATCGCGCTCGCGCGGCCAGCAGCACCGGCTGCAGCGGATCGACCAAGCCGGCGGCCGGGTCGGACCCCAGTTCCGGAAAGTCCCGTGTGATGGGCGCCCAGACCGTGGGCGACGTGAAGTAGGCGTCCACGAGCCGCGACTGCCAATCGCCAGCCAATTCGACGTGAAGCACGGGAGCGTCCTTGTGTGGATAGTTGTCAGTTGTCAGGTGTCAGTTGTCAGTTGGCAGTTGGCAGTTGCCAGTTGTCAGTTGTCAGTTGTCACCGTTCACGACGTTTCAGCACTGAAACAGGCGAGAAGGAATCCATCCATGACTACTGGCTCCCTCCCCGCTTCGGGATCGTGCAGCTTATGAGTTTCTTCGTCGTCAGAGTTTGGAGCGTTGCAAGAGCGTCCTTGGCGTTCCCGTACGCCGAAGGCGTTCCACAGTCACAGCCCAGGGTCGCCCGCTTCGGGCGCACCCTGGGTGAAGTCGTGATTTGGAGTTCTCTTGTACGCCGAAGGCGTTCCACAAGGCGCCTTGTGCAACGCCTTCGGCGTAGAAGGGCGTCAAGGCTGTCATTCACCCAGGGTGCGCCCGAAGCGGGCGACCCTGGGCTGGGTTGTTCAACGCCTGCGGCGTAAAGACAGCGCCCGAAGTCGAAGTGCGAGGATTCTTGAACCATCCATCGCCATCGATCAGGAGCAATCCCACCCCAGCAACGGTCCTCGGCGAATCGCAATCTGACTGACAACTGACAACTGACAACCAAAAGGGGCGAGCTTCGAACGTGTCTCGTCGAAGCTCGCCCCCTGGCGAAACGTCCCCCGCGTGGTTCAGCCCTTCAGGTTCGAGCCGCGGCTGTAATCGGGGGCGGTGGGCGAGACGAAGCCGCAGTCGGGATCCCAGCACGACAGGTGGATGGTCCGCACGTGCGGGCATCCGTTGGCGCCGAGGTCGCCGTCCAGTTCGGCGTCGGTCAGTTCGACCAGGCCGGCCGGGTTTTCCGGCAGCGGCTGCCGAGTGGCGTTCGAGGCGGCCCGGCGAGAGACCTTGTTCTTCCACGCTTGCAGCAGTTCGTTCTTCGACATCTTCCTGTTCCCTTCACACTTGCAGAGACTCGCGTTCTTGCCAGGCCACTCGGCCTGGCGGACACAAGTAAATGGCGGGTGGCGAGCGGAGCTTTCAGCCGGCCGGCGGATTTTTTGGGCGGATCTTCCCGGCCCGGGCCGCGCGCTGGGCGGGACGAGGCAGGGAACCCGCGGAGTTTGTCGTTCGTGGCGAAGGGAGCGCCCGCGAGCTACAATCTCTGAAGGAATTCGCGGAACACCGTGGGGGAGAGACTTGCATGTTGAAGCGCCTCGCCGATCTGGATCTGTCGCAGTTGACTCAGCGGTCCTACCTGCCGTCGCCCGCGGCCTGGGAAGACGAGGTGCTGTATTTCCTGTTGGTGGATCGCTTCTCGGACGGCCGGGAACAGGGGTACCTGGACAACGGCGGAAAGCCGGTCACCACGGGAACCACGCCGCGATACCGCCCGGAGGATCGGGGCAACGCGACCGGCAGCGAGCAGGACCGGCAGCGGTGGTTCGAGGCCGGTGGGCGTTACGTGGGCGGCACGCTACGGGGGCTGGAGTCCAAGCTCGGCTACCTGGCCCGGCTTGGAGTGACCGCAATCTGGGTCAGTCCCATCTTCAAGCAGGTGCCATTCTCGGACACTTCCTACCACGGCTATGGCATTCAGAATTTCCTGCAGGTCGAGCCGCGGTTCGGCACCCAGGACGATCTGGTGTCGTTGGTCAACTCGGCGCACGACCACGGCATCCGCGTGATTCTGGACGTGATCTTGAACCATGCGGGCGACGTGTTTGGTTATCGCGAGGAGGAGTTTCGCTGCGACGTGCGGAACGCCAGCGGCGCGGTGGTCGGCCGGGAACCATGCTGGCAGGCCGACGGCACCGTCTATGGGGTGGCCGGTTTCCGCGCCGCCGACGGCCGGCCCTCACTGCCGTTCGGACCGGTCGCCGACAGCCAGTTTCCCGACGGCGCGATCTGGCCCGCGGAGTTCCAGCAGCCCGAGACGTTTACTCGCAAGGGCGTGGTGCGAAACTTCGACTTCGACCCGGAGTACCGCGAAGGGGATTTCTTCTCGCTGAAGGATATCCGGCTGGGCCAGGGGTCGGTGGACGATTACCAACCATCGGCCGCCCTGCTGCACTTGTGCGAGGTGTTCAAGTACTGGATCGCCGTGGCGGACGTCGACGGTTTCCGCGTCGATACGGTCAAGCATATGGACGACGGCGCCTCGCGGCTGTTCACGTCGTCGATCCACGAGTTCGCCGAGTCGCTGGGCAAGGAGAATTTCTACCTGATCGGCGAGATCACCGGCGGCCGCCGCCATGCGTTCGAGGTGCTGGAACGAATCGGCATGAACGCGGCGCTGGGGATCAACGACATTCCGGACAAGCTGGAATACCTGGTCAAGGGCTATCGCAACCCGGAAGACTACTTCAACCTGTTCCGCAACTCGCTGCTGATCCAGAAGGAGTCGCACGTCTGGTTCCGCGACCGTGTCGTAACCACGTTCGACGATCACGACCAGGTGCGCAAGGGCCGCAACAAGTCGCGGTTCGCGCACGACGAGGGTCCTGGGCAGGTGGAGAACTTCCGCCAGTTGCTGAACATCCTGGCAATGAATGCCACGACCATGGGGATTCCCTGCATTTACTATGGCAGCGAGCAGTTTTTTGACGGGCATGGCGATAACGACCGATACATCCGCGAGGCGATGTTCGGCGGCGAGTTCGGCGCGTTCGAAACCCGCGGGAGGCACTTCTTCCACGAAGAGGGGCCGGTCTACCGCGAGCTGTCCAAGATCCTGGCGATCCGCCGGCAGAGTCTGCCGCTGCGCCGCGGCCGGCAGTATCTGCGCCCCATCTCCGGCAACGGCCTCCAATTCGGCCTGCCGCGGTTGATTGGCGGCGAGCTGCGGTCGGTCGTGCCCTGGTCGCGGATCTTCAACAATCAGGAGGTACTGCTGGCGATCAACACCGATTCGTTCGAGCCCCGCACGGCCTGGGTCACGATCGACAACAGCCTGCATGCCGAAGGCAGTCAGTTGACCTGCGTCTATTCGAGCAACCCCGCGCAGATCGGTCGCAAACTGCCGGTCGAGTCGCGGAACGGCAAGTCCGTGCTGTTGGATGTGCCGGCGGCCGGGTTCGTGATCTACCAGTAACCGGGTGCCTAACGCTCGTACGTTCCCACCAGTTCTCCCTGCGCCAGGATGTGCCCCTCGATGCGCTTCAGCAGCGTCGCCTTGTCGAGCCCGGCGGGCAGATCCAGTTCGGCGTCCAGCGCGTACAGTTTGAAGTGATAATGGTGGGTCCCGTGGCCCGGCGGCGGCGCGGGACCGCGATAGCCGATCGTCCGGCCGCTCGACCAGGAGTTTTTCCCTTGCCGGGCTCCCGGCGGCTGCTTCAGTTCGGGCGCCGGATCGATCCCCTCGGCCAGTGAACGCACTTGAGGACTCAGGCCGTACAGCACCCAGTGCACCCAGGGCTGCGGCGTGGGAGCGTCCGGGTCGTCGCAGATCAACGCCAGTTGGCGGGTCTGGTCGGGCAGGCCGGTCCACTCCAGCGGTGGCGACACGTCCTGGCCGTCGCCCGTGTGCCGGGCGGGAATCGGTTGGCCAGCCGCGAAGGCGGGGCTGGTGATCATGATCGCCATCGTGGTTTGCTCCCCTGACTGCCGCGGCCCTTCGCCGAGCGACCCTTCGCCGAGCGGCCGGTCGCGGTCGTATTCCAGTTCCAGCTCGCGCCCGTCTTCGTACCAGAACCGCCACCGGCCGTGCAACCGGCCGTCGAGATAGTGGCCTTCGCCCTCTTTCCGGCCGTCGGGCAGCCAGTGCGTCCACGGACCCGACTGGCGATCGGCGCGAAATTCGCCGCGAGCCGCCAGTTGGCCATTCTCGTGGTAGAACTCCCAGGGGCCCTCGCGCTTGCCGTCGCGGTAGTCGCCGCGCGAGGCGACGCGACCGTCCGGATGCAGCAGCACCCAGGCGCCATGCCGCAAGCCGCCGCGGTGCGGACCCTGCTGGAGCGAATCGACTTGCGCCAGCCGGACCATCGCCGGTCCCGCCGGCGAGTCGATCCAGGGCCGCACCTGCACGATCAGCAAGTCCAGCAGTTCAATCCGCCGCTCGGCGGGCTGCCCAGCGTTCCATTGGCGATAGAAGTATTCCGCCGTGGCCTGGCGAAACCAACTGTTGCGGTCGTCGGCCAGTTCGCGAAACAGCAGCATCCAGCGCTGCGACGGCAGCTCGGCCGACCACTGTCGAGCGGCGGCGAAATCGACCGCCGCGCCGTCCCGCAGCACATCCACCACCTGCCCGTCGCGCAGCCGCGCCACGGCCGCGAGGCGATAGTCCGTGGGATCCGGAGCGACGAACATCGTCCACCGCTGCCCGATCATCAACACGTCTCCCACGCGGTGCAGTCCCGCGGGCAGCGCCAGCAGGAACCGCTCGCCCAGCAACTGCCAGCCGACATTGTAGACCAGCACGTAGCCCAGCAGCAGCAGGACAGCCGCCTCCCGCAGCCAGTTCCATGCGCCGGCTTTCGTCGCCGCATCCGGCTGGGCAAGCCCACCGCAACTCGCGGCCTCAGCGCCGGCACCACTCGCCGCCCAGCGCCGGCCCGCCCAGCGGATCCGGCACCAATCCAGGCAGCCTTGCCAGAAGGTGCCGGGTACGAACAGCGTCAGCCCCGCCAGGGACGCGAACGAAAACAGCGTGACCCGCATCGTCAGCTCGATCGCCACGTGCAGTCCGATCAGCGCCAGCACCGTCAGCCCCCGCACTCGAAGCGTCGCCAGCGGGCAGAACAGCAGCAGCGGCGCGGCCAGCTCCAGCGCCAAGGTGCCCCAGGTCAACCAGCGCAGCAGTTCGGGAAACTCCAGCAGTTGCCGCCCCAGCGGCCGGGCGATCATGGCGTAGGATAGCGCGTTATAAATCGCCTCGCCCGAAAACCAATAACTGTTGCACTTGCCCCAGCCCGTCAGCAAGTACATCAGGCCCACCTGCAGGAGAATCGCCACCGAGGCCGCGGACAACACCTGCCCGCCGGTGCCACCACTTGCCCCGAGTGTCCGCGAACGCTCGGGTGTCCGCAAACGCTCGGGTGTCCGCGAACGCTCGGGTGCCCGCGAACGCTCGGCCCGCAACCGCCGGCGCCAAGCATCGACCGACCAGACCTCGCCCAGCGGCAACAGCAGGCCCCAGAACAGCAGCATGCCCAGCAGCACGTCGCCTCCGGTGACCAGCAGCGGCATGCGGGTGTGCAGCGACACCAGCAAGACCCAACTGCCCAGCGTGGCCAGCCGCGTCCAGAAACCGGCCAGCAGGGCCAGCGCGAACCCGGCCGCCACGACCAACAGCAGGGCCTGAAATTCGACCGAACCGCCCAGCAGGTGCAGCGACCAGCGCCAGGCGCCCGCCTGCTGGTAATAATCCAGGACCACTTGCCGCGGCGCAATCCCGGCGTCGGTGTACATGGCCCGCAGATCCACGGCCCGAGTGGCCAGGTTGCCCAGCAGAACCAGCGCGACCGCGATCCTGGTTACCGCCAGCGTGCGGAGATCCAGGCCGAATAACCGGTCCAACCAACCGGAAGCGGATGTCACAGTGTCCTGGCGGCGATTCATGACGGCGATGGTCCCTCGACCATCATTTTACGTCATTCCCAGCGGCCATTTGCCCTTCGGATACCGGATCGGCCGGCCTCCGAAACGGGGTCTGGTCCAGGCGTGCCTCAAAACCGGCCCTCAAATCCGGCAACTAGCCAGACGAATGGAATCGGTGGGCCCGCTCAGTCCAGGCAGTCGGCAAAGCGTTCCAGGTGCAGATTGGACGCCATCCGCTGCAGTTTGCCGACGGCCCGCTGTTCCAGTTGCCGCACGCGCTCCTTGGAAACGCCCAGCTCGTCCGCCAGGCTCTGGAACGTGCGGCTGTCGCGCACGTCGCCCAGCGCGAAGCGGCCTTCGATAATCATCCGTTCGCGGCTGTCCAACTGGTCGAGCATCCCGGAGAGCGTCTCGCGCAGTTGCAGCCAGTGGGCCACGCTGAGCGTGGAGGCCGACGGCTGTTGTGGTTCATCGGGAACGGCGTCGCCGCTGACGCCGCAGTTGCCGCTCAACTCGCGTTGCCGCTGAGTCACCTGGCGGAACGCGTTGCGGGCCACGGCCCGGTAGGCGTACGTACTGAAGCGAAAACCCCGGTCGTAGTCGAACTTATCGACCGCCTGAATCAGCGACGCGATGCCGTCGCTGAGCATCTCGTCGAACGAGTACTGGGGATTGACGAACTTCTTCACCACCGAGATGACCAGCCGCATATTGGACTTCAGGATCCGATCGCGGACGCCGTTGGCAGCCGCCAGCAGGTGATCGATTTGCTCGATGGTCGCCGCCGCGGGCCGGGCCGGGTCGAGCGTGGCACGCAGGGCGTTGGCGCGGAACTTCAGATAGTTCAAGGCCCGGAACAGCCGCCGTTCCGCGTCGGCCGACAGCAGGGGCGCCTCGCACAGCCGGGCCAGATGGGCCGGAAGTCCGCGAGGCACGCGGTCGCCCGAGTGCGGCGTGATGTCGTCGCCGGCCGCCAGGTCCGCCTGAATTTCGGCGGTGGTGGTGGCGTCGGCGAAGGACGGATTGGCGATGAAGTCGATTTCGTGGTCCAGCAACTCCTGGGCTCGGGCCGCCAGTCGAGCGTCCAGCGGACGCCGATTGGTTGCGGAGCCGGGTGCAGCGGAGCGACGGCGGGCGGCGGGTCGACAGGCGGTCGCGGTCATGACGGGGTCCTCGTTTTGAAAAAATCGTTCAAATCGTTCACTGTTTGTACCGCACCGCTGGTCGCCAGGCAACAGGTTTCATGTCGGCCGAGCTGGGCTGAGCCGAGAAATATCCACGTAAAATCAAATACTGTCGTAGTTTACGACATTATGTAATTCTTGCTGAAAGTCGATTGGCTGGAACCACCGTGGCCACCCTGGGAGGTAAAGAAATAAAAAACGTTCATTACGATCTTCGTTTGCCCTCCGCAGCGTGAATTGGCCCGCCGCCGGCCGACGCGCCCTGGCCCGGGCCTGGCGTCAACAGGTTTTCCACGTCGAGAGTTCCCTGGCGCGAGCGGTGGACGGGCGGTGCAGCCGGCTGGCCGCTAGCGGTCAGCGGTCGGCTCGCCCGCCTGTGACAAAACACGTAAAGCATTTGATGAAATGGACTTGAGGCCAAACTCTCGCACTCGACCGGCGCGACGATCCCCAATTCAAGGGTGCCGCGGCGCCGCGATTGCCGGTCCGTTTTGTCAAGTCCAGTTGCCGAGGTGGCGCGGGCCGTTCTTAATGAGACAGGGAAGGGTCTGGACTGAATCCACCCTCCCGGTGGATTGTTGCAGGGAGCACCGTTCATGCCGCGGCACCGGTTTTTCACACTTTCGCCGGCGATTCTGTGCGCGCTGGGATTTGACGGCCAGTTCAAGCGGGTGAATCCGGCCTTCACTTCGACGCTGGGGTACGCCGACGACCAGTTGCGGGGTGTTTCGCTGATGCAGTTCGTGCACCCGGAGGACCAGCCGGCCACGGAACACGAGCTGGAGCTGTTGCGCCAAGGGGCGGAGACTCGGCAGTTCGAGAACCGCTGCCGGTGCCAGGACGGGTCGCTCAAGTGGCTGGCCTGGACTGCCCGCTCCTATTCCAAGGATCGGGTCATTTACGCCGCGGCCCGCGACACGACGCGCCGCAAGGAAGCCGAGGCCAAGTTGCGGCAGTACAACGAGCAGCTCCAGCAGCTCAGCCGCCTGGCCCAGGACGCGACGCGGGCCAAGAGCGAGTTTCTGGCCAATATCAGCCACGAGTTGCGGACGCCAATGACGGCCATTCTGGGAGTGGCCGACTTGTTGCTGGACGAAGAGCACGCGTCGGACCTGGCGACCGGTCTGCGGACGATCAAGCGCAACGGCGAGTATCTGCTGAACCTGATCAACGAGATTCTCGACCTGTCCAAGATCGAAGCGGGGAAGCTGACGGTCGAACGCATCCGCTGTTCCCCCTGGCGGATTGTCAGCGACGTGGCCGGGCTGATGCGGATTCGCGCCCAGGGCAAGGGCTTGGACCTGCAACTGCGGATGGACGGACCGTTGCCGGAGACCATTCTTTCCGACCCGACGCGACTTCGCCAGATTCTGTTCAACCTGATCGAAAACGCCGTCAAGTTCACAAACCAGGGGCGGGTCGATGTCTGTGTCTGGCTGGATACGTCCGGCGGCGACGAGCCCCAACTGTGTTTCGCGGTGACCGACAGCGGCATCGGAATGACGGCGGAGCAGTGCGGCCGTTGTTTCCAGCCCTTCACCCAGGCGGATGCCTCGACCACTCGCCAATTTGGCGGCACGGGGCTGGGGCTGACGATCAGCCGCCGCCTGGCCATGATGCTGGGAGGGGACATCACGGTCGAGAGCCAGCCGGGCCAGGGCAGCCGCTTCACGTTGCGACTGGCGACCGGCGAGCTGGACGGCATCGCTCTACTGGATCGCCCGCTGCTGGAGGAGACGCGGCCGAGGCGGCGGTACGAGCATCTGGTGCCGGGCTGCCGCGTGCTGATGGTGGAGGACTACGCGGATATTTTGCTGCCGGTAACTTATAATCTGCGCAAGGCCGGGGCGACGGTGGACGTGGCGGAAAACGGGCTGGTGGCGATTGAGCGGACGGTGGAGGCGGCCCAGGCAGGCGAGGCGTTCGATGTGATCTTGATGGACATGCAGATGCCCGTGATGGACGGCTACACGGCCACTCGGCGGCTGCGTGAGCAAGGCTACGCGGGGACGATCATCGCCATGACGGCCCATGCCATGGAAAGCGACCGCCAGAAGTGCCTTGCCGCTGGTTGCGACGACTACATCGCCAAACCGCTGGACATGCAACGGTTGCTGAGGCTGATCGCCCGCTACCATCCGGTGGAGACCGAACCGGGTGTCGCGGTGGGAGCTGAAATTTCGAGCTGCCCGGAAGTGCACTGATGACGCGGCCGGACTTTGGCAAGTGGATTGACCGAGTGGGGCCGGACGACGCGGTGTCGGACGTGGTCCACGTGGCGTTGCAGTCGCGGCTGGCCGCCGTGCAATACTACCTGCCATTGGCGGCGGACGAGGCCGAGGCGGATATCGAGCACGTGCACCAGTTGCGGGTGGCCACGCGCCGCGCGGTGGCGGCGCTGAAGCTGTTTCGCCACCTATTGCCCCGCCGCCGTCGGCGTCGGTTGGCGTCGCGGCTGGGAGAGATCCGCCGCGCGGCGGGTCCGGCTCGCGACCTGGATGTGCTGCTGCTGCGAGAGACGGGGCATCGCGAAACGGGGCAGGCGGCGGGTGAGGGCGGCTCGCCGCTGGCACTTCGCCTGCAACGCGAGCGCCGCGAAGCGCAGGCGCCGATCGTCGACGTGCGCCGGCGGTTGACTCGCCGGCAGCGGCTGGCCCGCCAGATCGATGGGTTGCTGGGCCGAGTGAGCAAGCACCCTCGCGACCTGCCAGGCCGCAGCTCGGTGCCCTTCGACCGCTGGGCTCGACATCGCCTGCGGCCGATTGTCAAGAAGTTCTTCCGCGCGGCGCCCGCCGAGATGACGGACATTCACGCCCTGCACCAGTTTCGCATTCGCGGCAAGCAATTGCGTTACGCCATGGAGCTGCTGGTCGCGGCGTTCCCGCCGCTCCTGCGGGACGAACTGTATCCGGAGGTGGAGCAACTCCAGGAGCAACTTGGCCAGATCAACGACCACGCCACGACGCTGCGCCGGGTCCGGCAATGGCTGGAGTCGCCGGCGGACCCTGGCGAAGCGGCCGAACTGCGGCAGATGCAAGACCGGGAAAGCCGGCAACTGGAGTTGGCCGTCAGCCAGTTTGTCGGCTGGTGGACGCCGCGCTACGCCGCGGAGCTTCAGCGGCGGTTCCGCGAACTGTTGTCCGGCGCGCCGGGCCGTTGACGTGGCCCCTGTCGGCAACGTGGTTGACAATCCGGGTCGCGGGTCGACGTGCGCGGCCGCGAGCTCTGCTTCCCGCGGACTTCAGACAAGGTACCCGTTCATGCAGCAAGCCTGCGCGATCCCCTTTCGCCGCGCCGACGCGCTGGTGGAATTCTGCCTGATCACCACTTCTGGCAAGGGCACCTGGAGCTTCCCCAAGGGCATCATCGATCCGGGCGAAACGGCGGCGGAAACGGCGCTGAAGGAATCCTTCGAGGAGGCCGGCCTGCGAGGCACGATCGTGGGACCGCCGCTGGGTTCGTTTGCCTATCACAAGTGGGAGACGACCCTGGAGGTGACCGTGTGGCTGATGCACGTCACCGAAGCCGCCGCGCAGTGGCCCGAATCGAGCGTCCGCCAGCGCCGCTGGGCCGAGCTGTCCGAGGCCCGCGGGCTGCTGGAACGC
This sequence comes from Pirellulaceae bacterium, assembly GCA_024102795.1. Taxonomy (GTDB): domain Bacteria; phylum Planctomycetota; class Planctomycetia; order Pirellulales; family Pirellulaceae; genus JAGFJK01. The sequence continues at coordinate 3,850 of JAGFJK010000101.1, read as the reverse complement.
GATGCGTTGCGGGAGTTGCTGGATCGGGCCGCCGAGCGGATCGGCGAACATTGCGATCGGCGCCCCAGCGGACCGCCGACCTAGGCTTCCACCGCCACGGCGATCAGGTTCTGCACCTCGTCCAGATGCACAATCCAGCCTCGGCACTGGGGACTTTGGCAACGGCAGGGAATCGCGACTTCCGCCGGCCAGGCATAGTCGATCGTCAGTTCCTCGCCCGGCAGAATCGCCCGCAGGCTTTGCAGCCACATGCGCGGATAACGTCGCCGGCCCCGCTTGCGGGACTTCCACAGCACGAGTTCGCAGTTCGGCTCGCAACTGTGATTCAGAAAGCGGAAAGGTGCTTCCGGTTCCAGCTTCGCGTCCCCGTGCAAATCCATGCAGTAGTCCGATCCGTAGTCCGGATCATCGATCAACTCTCCCAGCACTTCGCCAATCACCTGCTCCGGCCCGAACGGCCGGCAGGCAAACAGGCCTCGTCCCAGGATGGTGTCGCGGACTTCAACTCCCCCGCCGTCAATTTCCTTCACAAGTCACTTCCTGCTCAAGTCGGTTGATCCCCGGACGCTCCCCGCGCCCCTGGACCAAGTATACCACACGCGGCGCGGCGTCATTTCGCCAGGCGTTCGAGCAGGTTCCGCGTGATGCGCTTCACCACCGGATCGGCGCCCTGCAGGCCGTGAGCCCAATCGGTGGTGCCGGCGGTGAAGACGGTGCCGCCGCGCGTGTAGAGCCCCATCACGGCCGCGCCTGTCCGCTCCTGATCAAATCGTTCGTACCACCAACTGTCGTCGGGATGCCACCGCGCCGGGCAGGTGCCGAGGACCACGAACTCCCGCGGCGTGCCATCCTTGCCGGTCGGTTCGGGTAGCCCATCCTTCCACTGCAGTTCGCAACCGTCACATTCGTAACCGACGATCGTGTCCTGGCCGCCGAACTGCTGCCCTGATTTCACCTGCGTGCCTTCGAAGACCCAGTGTTCCGGGCGATGCACGGTGAAGGCGGCCGGCCCGTCCATGAACTGCCCGTGACTGCGGTGGTAGCCGCCGAACAGAAAGCCGACACCGGTCAATTGGTTCTCGGGCCGACCGATCAGATGGTGGCTCCACAGCGTGGCCAGCAGCCGCGGATCGCCGCGCCGGTACAGCGGGTCGACGTTGTACCATTGCTTGTAGCAGACCAGCGCCCGCCCCTGGTCCTCGCTGCGAACCTGCCAGCAACACGTGTTGCCGCTGAAGAACGCCACGTTACCGCCCTGGGCGACGAACGCCTCCAGATGGTCCCGCATCGGCGCCGACCAGTATTCGTCGTGCCCGACACTCAGCACCAGCCGGTAGCTGGCCAGCAGTTCCGGACGAAACTCCAGGTCGCTGTTGGCGGCGTAGTCCAGCGTAAGACCCTCGCGTTCGGCCCAGGCCACGAACGGCTGTTCCCAGCGGCTGAACTGGCTGGCCGGCGGACGGTCGAACGAAACGCGATGCCCTTGCAGCTTGTTCCTGGCGTGGTACGCATACAAGCTGTGGCCGCCCCAGTTGTTGTAGGCGTTGTACGTGTTGGTGCACAACTGCAGCAGGATCCGCGTGTCGCGGCCGGGATGGGCCGAACGGACGATGAAGAACAGGCTGCCTTCGGCCGTGCGGCGGTTGCGCTGAATGAACGGCCCGCCCCGGTCCTCAACCCGCAGAGTCACCTGGTAGTAGCCGCTTTTCCATTCCGCCGGAACCGGCAGGCGCAGCGACACGGGCCAGCGGCAGCCGTGCGACGAGGCGTCTTCGGGCACGGGAAACTCGCGGCCGTCGATCCCGGCCTGCTTCAAGACCACCTGCGGCGCGGCGCCCAGCCGCGCGATCTCCAGGTCGTACTTCGGCGCCGACGTCGAGACGTGCAAGGCGATCTCGTCGCCCGCCTGGTAGCTCAACTGATCGGCGTAGCCTTCCACGAACAACGGCCGCGGTTCGACTTGCTGCGCGGCGCCGGTCGCCGCCAGCAACCACCAGCCGGCACAGGCCAAAAGCCACGTTCGTCGGTCCTCTCGTCGCATCGTCCGTTCCTCCACGCTTCGCGCACCGGTCAATTGTCTTTCTCGTTCTGTTCGACCGCCGGCCGCTGGATGCGATCCAGGTCCAGGCGGTACATGAGCTGATTGTAATCGTAGCGCGGCGTCTGGTCAGGATTGCCGGAGAACGTGTGCGTGTACGTCCCCTCGAAATAGATGTAACGCCCGCCTTGCTGGTCGAACATCGGGTGCTGCTTGGGATTGTAGAAGCTGTACTTGTCGTGCGTCACGATCTTGTGGGCCGTCCTCCAGGGCCCGGTCAACCGCTCCGACTCGGCGTACCAGACCTCGCCCAGCAGCGACGAGCTGCCGTACAGTTCGACGGCGATCAGGATCCACCGCTGCCGGTACGCGTTCCAGTTGACCGAGCCGCCATGGATCAGCACCTGCTTGCCGCTTTGGGCGTCGCGCACATCCAGCAGCAGCTCGTCGGGCCGCAACTGGCCTTCCTTCAGCAGCCGGCGCTCCGCCTGCTGGTCCCAGGGCCGGGTGTTGGTCTTCCAGCCGAACCGCGGGCGGCCCTGTTCGTCGCGTTCCAGCGGTCCCTGGCCCTGGACGTCGCCGCTGGCCCAGGGGCTGTAGCTCTCGTAGCGGGCCGGTTCCAGCAGGTCGTCGGCCGTCGCTCGCACGCGGACCAGCGGAAACGGTTGCGGAAAGTAAATGTATTCGTCCTGACCAGGCTCACCATGCCGCAGCGGATGGCCGGTGGGATACCAGGGCGCGTCCCGTTCGAGTTTCCGCCGCGGCTGAAAGCTGGCCGTCCGATCGTCGAACTCCACAATCCCCCGTTCGTAGACTTCCAGCGGCGGCTTGATCTTGGCGTAACTGGCAAACATCCGTTGGCCGCCGCCGGCCGAGTCGAGCACCACCAGGCCTTGAATCCAGGTCGGTCCCGCGCCGGGCAGTTGGGCCGTGGGCCGGGCAAAACCGTCAGGTCCGGTGAAATAGGTCAGGTCCACTCCCACGTCCGGCGCCAGCCCGCTGGCTGAGTTGGGCGGCGGTGCGCTGGCTGAGTTGGGCGCCGGTGCGCTGGCTGGGGGCAGCTCCGAAGTCGCTCCCGGCACGTGGAAGTTACCCAGCGGGTAGGACGGCCGGTTCGTGTCGCCCCAGAACCAGTAGATCTTGTCGCGGTAGACGGCGTTCACGACGCTGTCGGAACCCAGGACGAGTCCGTTCAGGACGGGTTGGCGGAGCGGCGGGTCGAGTCCCAGCAGCAGGGTGTCGCGGTAGATGCCGCCGCCCGTCACGCGGTACAGCCGTTCGGCCAGGTTCACCCGGCGGATTTCCAGCGTCGCCCGGCCGCCGGGAGTGACCTGCAACTGGCGTCCGCGAAAACCGAACCCGTCGGCGGGGAACTCGTACCCGTGGCTGCTGACATGGAAGAAGACCTTCTGGTTCATCAGCCCCGGTTCGTGGAACGCGACGCGGCCAGCCGAATCGGTGTAGTGCCTGGTGGCGTGGACGGTCCGCAGCTCGACCAGTGGCACGCCGCGCCTGGTTTCCTGGTCCACCACTTGAATCTCGAAGTAATCGCCCGGCTGCGCGGCGGCCAGGGCCAACCAGAGCGAGACGACGGGCAAGCCGGCCAGCGGGTTCATCTGGCGAGTTCCTTCGGTTGCAGGGGAAAGCGGTCTGTGGAGGGGGCGCCAGCCGACCATTCTAAGGCATTTCCCGGACGACTCGCACGGCCTCGCGCGGGTGGCCGCGCGGGAGGCCGCGCGGGGCGGCGAACACGGCAACTGGCGGTGGCGGAGCGGCGGCACCGGCCGTTGTCAATTCGTTCGGCGCGCGTTA
>JAGFJK010000096.1 GCA_024102795.1 Pirellulaceae bacterium | reverse complement strand
ATTCGTCGAAACCGCCCCGGCTGGCCTGGCCGCCGCCGGCCGCCCCGCCACTGCCGCCGCGCCCGCCAACCATCTGCATCCGCTCGGCCACCACTCGCAGCTTGGAGCGCTTCTGGCCGTCGGTTTCCCAGGTGTCGAGCTTCAATCGCCCCTCGATCAGCACCGACGAGCCCTTGCCCAGGTACTCGCTGGCCACTTCCGCGGTTCGCCCCCAGAACGTCACGTCCACGAACGTGGTCTCTTCCACCCAGTCGCCATTCTGGTTCTTGCGACGATCATTCACCGCCAGGCCCACCTCGGTCACCGCCGTGCCGCCAGGCGTGTACTTCAATTCGATGTCCCGCGTGAGGTTTCCAAGCAGAATGACGCGATTGAAACTAGCCATGACAACCCTCCTCCAGAGACCAGGCTCCTCCAGACACCCCGAGCTGCGCTCCCGACGAGCGCCCCCCCGATCAGCAGGCCACTACCGACCGGTCTTCCGTCGCCGAACGGCCGAGAGATACTGAACAAATGTTCCCTCTGGAAGCTCAGCCTACCACATTCGCGGGCGTCCGGCAAGCGCCGCCACCAGGTTCCCTGGAGACGCCGGGGCTACTCGTCGACGTCGGAGCCGCCTTCCTCATCCTGCTCCCCGTCGCTGCCCGCCGCCACCGGCGCCGCGCGCCGCTCCTCGGGCGGCGACGAGCTGGCGGGCAGTGTCTGGCCCAGGGCATGAGCCACCAAGGCGTCCACCAGTCGCGGTTCCACCTTCAGCGTCAGGTTGCGCAGCACGGATTCGTTCAATTGGCAAGCCCGGTTGAACGCCGTCACCTGGTCGGTCGGCATGCGGAAGTAGGTCAACCAGTAGGTGCCCTTGCGCTGGCCGTTGATCGGGTAGGCCAGCTTCTGTTCGTTCCACAGGCGGCTGGCCAGAATCGTGCCTCCGCAAGTTTCGACCATCTTGGGAATCTGCGCGGAGACGCCGGCCGGGTCGCGAGCGTACCGGTTCGAATCCAGGATCAACATGCACTCGTAAACGTTCTCGGCCAAGTTCAATACTCCTCCCGCCACGGTTCAATTATTCGGAATTGTAACGGTTCATGCAGTAACTCAGGCCCTCCCGGACCCAGTCGGCCACGGCATCGGCGGCCCGCGCGGTGGCCACCTGGATCGCCGGCAGGTCATCTTCGCCGAAACGGCTCAATACATAATCGGCCACGTCCCAGCCCGGCGGAGCCGGCCCGATGCCCAACCGCAGTCGAGGCAGCTCGTCCGTTCCCAGGCAGCGAATCACATCGGCCAGTCCTTTTTGTCCTCCCGACGACCCTCGGGCCCGGAGCCGCAAGCGGGCCAAGGGCAGGTTGAAGTCGTCGCAAACGATTAACACGTCCTGGTTTTCGATCCGGTAAAAGTCGCGGGCCGGACGGACGGCGGCGCCGCTGCGGTTCATGTAGGTCTGGGGGCTCAGCAGGAGCACCTTCTGGCCCGCGATGTCTGTTTCCGCCACCTCCGACTCGAACTTGCGACGGGCCGCTCCGCCGTGCCGCCGGACCAGTTCCTCCACGACGTCGAACCCGACGTTGTGCCGCGTCCCGGCATACCGCCGCCCGGGGTTTCCCAGCCCGACAATCAGCTTCATCGTGGCCCGCTAGCCCTCGTCCTCCTGCTCGGCCTTGCGGCCAATCACTTCCGGCTCGCTCACTTCGCCACCCGCTGGCAGACCCTCTTCCAGCTCCGCTTGCGGCGTCACGCACTGGACCAGGATCGCGGCCGGGTCGTCCATCAGCTCCACCTCGTCGGGCAGCCGCAGGTCCGCCAAAGTCAGCGTCTGGCCCAACTGCAAGTCATTGATCTTGAACTCGATCCGTTCCGGGATCGAGGCGGCCTTGCAGCGGATGCGGACTTCGTGGGCCGCGTGCAGCAGTTGCCCCCCGGCCTGGACGCCCGGAGCGGCCCCGCGCAATTCGATCCCCACCGTCACTTCCACCCGCTCGCTGGCCGAGACCCGCGTCAGGTCCAGGTGCAGCACCTCGGCCCCGAACACGTCCCACTGCACCTCCTTGATCAAGGCGCTGTCGACCACGTCGCCCTGCAACTGGACCAGCTTGCTGCCGTGCCGCAAGGCGGCGGCAAGCTGGTCGGCCGGAACCGACAAACAGACATTCTGCTCGCCATGCCCGTACAAAATGGCCGGAATCCGCCCACCGCGGCGCAACTGGCGCGAACGGGCCGTCCCCAAGTCCTGGCGCAGGTTCGCCTGCAATACTTCTGCCATCGAGCTCCACCTTCATTCAGGGCGACGCGGTGAGGAAAACGGTCCATTGTGCCAAATCGGGTGACAAAAGCAAGACCGTCCGGCCAGCTCCCGCCGAGCGAGCCGATCGGTGTGGAACGGATTTTGCATCGCCCTCGCTCGCAGGCTTCCGGCCGGCCATCTTGTCCGGCCCCGACGCCTCGCGGTATCCGGCGGACGGTTCCGCGCACAGCCCCCGGCAGGGAATCGAACGGATGGCCAAGACGCGCCCCCAATCCTTTGAGTATGTCGAACCGATCGGCGCCCGCGTGCTGGTCCGCAAGGACGAACCGAAGCGGGAGACCAAGGGCGGCATCGCCCTGCCCGACGCGGCCGAAATCCCCACCATCACCGGCCGCATCGTGGCCATCTCGGCCCAGATCGAAAACGACGACGACGTCCCCCTGAAGCAATACGACAAGATTCTGTTCCACCCCAAGAACGCCATCCCCGTGGACTTCGAACCCGACAACCAGTTGTTCGTCGTGCCGGTCGAAGACGTCGTCGCCGTGTTCCGCCGCGAGCAGCCCACCGAGAAGAAGAAGGCCTGAGCGTCTCGCGCCGGCCAGGGGCCCGCCCGGAAATGGCCCGCCCGGAAATGGCAGACCCGGATTTCGCAGGCCAGAACATCTCTGGCCCGGATATTGTGACAAGCCACGCCACGGTCCCCGCCACCACCGGGTGGGGCTATTTCTCGCCGCCGAACATCTCGCTGATCGACTGGTCGTGGTGGATCCGCTTGATCGCTTCGGCCAGCAGCGGAGCCACCGTCAACACCTGCAGGCCGGGAAACCGCTGCTGGGCCGCCACCGGAATGCTGTCCGTAATCACCACGCTGGTCAGCGGCGCCTTCTGCAACCGTTCCACTGCCGGGCCGCAGAACACGGCGTGCGTGGCCGCCACGTGAATCTCGCGGGCCCCGTACTTGTGGACCAGGTTCGCGGCGCCGGTGATCGAGCCGGCCGTGGTGATCATGTCGTCGAACATCAGCGCCACGCGGCCCTTGACCGGACCGCCAATGATGTTCTCCTGCTTCGTCTCCGTGGCGCTGGCCCGCCGCTTGTCGACAATCGCCAGCTTGCCGCCCAGCCGCTTGGCGTGCCCGATCGCCCGCTTGATGCTTCCCTCGTCCGGACTGACCACCACCAGCTCCTCGGGGTTCAGGTTCAGACTGCGGAAGTGGTCGTTGAGCACGGGGGCGGCGTAGAGATGGTCGACCGGCACATCGAAGAATCCCTGGATCTGAGCCGCGTGCAGGTCCATCGTCAGCACGCGGTCCGCGCCGGCGCGGGTGATGACATTGGCCACCAGCTTGGCCGTGATCGGCACCCGCCCCTCGTCCTTGCGATCCTGGCGGGCGTAGCCGAAGTACGGGATCACCGCCGTGATCCGGGCGGCGCTGGCCCGCTTGCAACTGTCGATCATGATCAACAGTTCCATCAGGTTGTCGTTGACCGGCGGGCAGGTGGGCTGGATCAGGAACACGTCCCGGCCGCGGACGTCCTCCTCGATCTTGCAGTAATTCTCCCCGTCGGGGAATTTGCCCAGCGTGATCCGTCCCAGGGACAGGTGGAGGAAGTTGCAGATGTCCTTGGCCAGCGGACGATTGGCCTGCCCGCTGAAAATCTTCAGTTCCCGCATTTATCCGCTCAACTTCCCCAATTCGGCTTCCACCGCCGCCAATTCGTCCGGCGTGTTGACGCTCAAGGACTCGCACGCCCGCAGCACGGCGAGGGCCCGCACCAGGTAGCCTTGGCCCCTCAGGATACCAGGACAGTCGGTCAGATAGAATTCCCGCTGGCGATTGTTGCTCCGCAGCAGGTCCAAGGCGCCCAGCAGCGGCTGGCAGTCGAACACGTAGGTGCTCATGTTCACCTCGGTCAGCAGCCGCTCCTCCGGCGTGGCGTCCCGCTCCTCGACAATCGCCTGAAAATTCCCCTCGGCATCCCGCACAACCCGCCCCAACCCCCGCGGGTCCGGCTTGTGCAGCGTCCCCAGCACGCAGGCCGCGCCGGTCTGCTGTTGTTCGGCCAGCAACCGTGCCAGCGATTCCGGCTGCAGCAGCGGGGAATCGCCCGCCACGACCACCACCGGACCCCGGACCGACTCCAGCGACGGGCGGCAGACCGCCACCGCGTGCCCGGTCCCCAGTTGCTCGGTCTGGTCCACGAACCGCACGCCCTGGCGGTCCGCCAGCCGCGCCCGCACCAGCTCGGCCCGATGTCCGACCACCACCAGCACCTGGCCGATGCCGGCTGCTTGCAGCGCGTCGAGCACATATTCGATCATCGGCCGACCGCCGACCGGCAGCAGCACCTTGGGCAGCTCCGACTGCATCCGCGTCCCCTTGCCCGCCGCCAGCACCACCGCCACGGGTGCTTCCATCGAATGCCGCTCCCGGAACCCGCGTTCCGCTATGTGTGTCGTTCATGCAACCGCTTCCACCCAACGAGCAATCGTGCTGATTCTGACACGAAAACGCATCCCCTTCCAGGGGGTGGTGGATTGCGGGCGGAAGCTCGCTGGAACGTGCCAGTGCGATGATCGTCTTCGCTGATACGTTTGCGCTGATCGCCTGTTTGAACCCCCGCGATCACGTCACGCACTGGCTGTTTAGCCCCCACCGTCCGCTTGACTTCGCCACTGAGCCCACGTATCTTCATTGTATATACAGGGGGAGCCGCCATGCGGACACGCGTTCAGAAATGGGGCAACAGCCTCGCGCTGAGGATTCCGAAATCGTTCGCCATCGAAGTCGGGTTGGCCGAGGATTCCGCCGTGGACCTGTCGGTGCAGGACGGGCGGTTGGTGGTGCATGTCGGGGTGGAGGAACCGCTACGACTGGAGGATCTGCTGGGCCGCATCACGGACGATAACGTTCACGGGGAGTGGCAGACGGGACGGGCGGTCGGGAAGGAAATCTGGTGAAGGCCAAACGAGCCTATGTGCCTGTGCGCGGCGATGCCGTTTGGATCACGCTGGATCCGCAGGTCGGACACGAGCAGCGCGGCCGTCGGCCGGCTCTGGTCTTGTCGCCCCAAGCGTATAATCGAAAGGTCGGGCTGGCGCTCATGTGCCCGATCACCAGCCAGGTGAAAGGCTACCCGTTTGAGGTGCTCTTGCCGGACGGACTACCGATAGCTGGCGCGGTGTTGGCCGATCAGGTGAAGAGTCTCGACTGGGGCGTTCGGCAATGTGCTCGCATCGCCGTGCTCCCGCCGCGGATCGTGGCACAGGTCCTGCAAAGACTGCACGCGTTGCTCGACGAGAAAGCCGACCCCTAGGGTGCGGTTGACCGCGCGGTTGCTCGTGCCTCCGCGGCAGCGTTGCCAGAGCGCCAAGCGTTGCGAACCCTGGACCTCGCTCGCGGAATTCGGCCTGGTTCAACCAGACCGGTCCCCGTTCCGCCGCATCCCGGAAAGGGAGACCCATTCTTGACAGCGGGCCCCCATCCTTGACAGGGCTCGGTTTCCGGCCGTAGGATGCCGAGTTTTGTTCCATCCACCGTTCAAGACCCCTGTTGCCGTGGCAGTTCCGCCGGGTGGCAGCGGGGCCGGTCGCGGAGTGATCCTGACTTGGAAGCCGCCATCCAAAAGGCCGATACGCTGATCGAAGCCCTGGGCTGGATTCGCAAGTTCCGCGACAAGACGACCGTCATCAAGCTGGGCGGCAGCGTGCTGGAAGACGAAGAAGCCCTGCGGCACATGCTGATCGACATCGTGTTCATGGAAACCGTCGGCATGCGGCCGGTCGTGGTTCACGGCGGCGGCAGCGCGATCAATCGGGCGATGCAGGCGGCGGGCATCGAACCGCGTTTCGTGCAGGGCCGCCGCTACACGGATGACGCCTCGCTGCGGATCGTCGAACAAGTGCTGGGCTACGAACTGAACGAACGCCTGACCGCTCAGATCGAAGCCTACGGCGGGCGGGCGATGAGCTTGAACTTCCGCACCACCAACGTGCTGTACGGCGAGCGGCTGCAGTTGGCCGGCGACGACGGGCAGCCCGTCGACCTGGGACACGTCGGCACGGTGACCCGCGTGGACCGCGCCGTGATCGAAAACCTCTGCTACGCCGGCCAGGTCCCCGTGATTCCCTCAATGTGCCTGGCGGAAAACGGCGCCATTAAAATCGGCACCACTGAGAACGGCCCGGCCGGAAATGGCCCCGCTGAAAACGGCCCCGCTGAAAACGACTCGGGCGGCGGGGGTTCCCACGGCCAGCACCGGCAGAAGCTGAACGTCAACGCCGACACGGCGGCCATGGCCGTGGCCCAGGCCCTGGGCGCCGAGAAGCTGGTATTCCTGAGCGACGTCAACGGCGTCCGGCTGAACCGCGACGACCCCCAGTCGCTGCTGCATTCGCTGACGGCCAGCCGCGCCCGGCAGTTGATCGCCGACGGAGCGATCTCGGCCGGCATGATCCCCAAGGTCGAGGCCTGCCTGAGTATGCTGGACCGGGGCGTCAAGAAGGTCCACATCATCGACGGGCGGCTGCGGCATTCGCTGCTTCTGGAAATCTACACGACCGAGGGCGTCGGCACGCAACTGGTCCCCGATCCCTCGGATCACGTATCACACGCGTGACTGTTCCCGCGACCATTCCCTTCCCGGAGGAGGCACCCCACGTGGCCACGACCGCTTCGCTCAAATCCCGCGACACGGTGGAACTGTTCCGGCAGTATGTGATCCCCAACTACCGCCGCTACCCGGTCAACCTGGTGCGGGGCGAGGGCTCGCACGTCTGGGACAGCGAAGGGAACCGCTACCTGGATCTGTTTCCGGGCTGGGGCTGCAACCTGCTGGGCCATTGCCCGCCGGCCGTGGTGCAGGCCGTGCAGGACCAGGTGGCCACGCTGATTCACGTGCCTAACACCTGGCACATGGAGTCGCAGGGCCGGTGGGCCGAACTGTTGTCGCGGCACAGCTTCGGCGGGCAGGCCTTTTTCTGCAATTCGGGCGCCGAGGCGAACGAGGCGGCGATCAAGCTGGCCCGCCTCCACTCGCCCGGCCGCTACAAGATCCTGACGTTCGAGGGCGGCTTCCACGGGCGGACCCTGGGCAGCCTCTCGGCCACCGCCCAGCCCAAGTACCATGAAGGCCTGGGACCGCTGGTGGCCGGCTTCCGTTATCTGCCGTGGGGCGATCTGGCGGCCACGGCCGCGGCGATCGACGACGAAACGTGCGCGATCCTGGTCGAACCGATTCAGGGCGAAGGCGGCGTGCGACTGCCGCCGCCCGGCTTCCTTCAGGGACTCCGCGCACTGGCCGACCAGCACCGGCTGCTGCTGATGTTTGACGAAGTCCAGACCGGCTGCGGGCGCACCGGAGACTGGTTCGCCTACCAGCACTTCGGCGTCACCCCCGACGTAATGACCCTGGCCAAGGCGCTCTGCGGAGGCATCGCCGGCGGCGCCTTGCTGACGACCGCCGAGATCGCCCCCAGCCTCAAGCCGGGCATGCACGCCTCGACTTTCGGCGGCAACCCGATCGCCGCCCGAGCCGGCATCGCCACGCTGGAGACGATCGAACGCGAAGGGCTGTTGGAAAACGCCCAACTGCTGGGCGACGTCTTCCGCCAGCGGCTGGTGGCATTTCAGGCCCGCTGCGACGCGGTCGCCGACGTCCGCGTGCAGGGAGTGATGATCGGCCTGGAGCTGCGGATCGACGGGGCGCCGATCGTCGAGCGGTGCCTGGAACGCAAGTTGCTGGTCAATTGCACGCAAGGCACGGTGATCCGTCTGCTGCCCGCCATGAACCTCACGCGCGAGCAAGCCGAGGAAGGCTGCGACCTGCTGATCGAAGTCGTGGAACAAGTGGCCAACTGACGCACCGACGACCCTCAGCCCCGGAGATCTTGCCCGCGATGCGCCACGTGCTCAGCCTGTTCGACCTCACGACCAGCGAAATCCAGGAACTGTTCCAGCTTACCGGACAGCTCAAGCAACAGTACGAGCAGGGGCTGCGGCAGCCGCTGCTGCAGGGTCGGACCATGGCCTTGCTGTTTGAGAAGCCGTCGCTGCGGACGCGCGTCAGCTTCGAATCCGGCATGGCCCATCTCGGCGGATCCACGCTGTTCCTGGGCCAGGACGTCGGCTGGGGACAGCGCGAGGCGATCCAGGACTTCGCCCGCGTGCTGGGCTGCTACGTGGACGTGGTCGTCTGCCGAGCGAAACGGCACGCCGACGTCGAACTGCTCGCCCGCCACGCCACCTGCAGCGTGATCAACGGACTGACCGACTACTCGCATCCCTGCCAGGCCCTGGCCGACCTGTACACCCTGCAGGAATTGCAAGGCCCCCTGCCCGGCAAGCGGCTGGCGTACGTGGGCGACGCCTACAACGTGACCCGCAGCCTGGCCATCGCCTGCGGTAAACTGGGCCTGCGGATGTCGGTCGCCTCGCCGCCCAAGTACCAGTTGGACGCCCCGTTCCTGGAACGCCTCCGCCGCGAGGTTCCCCAAGTCCAGCTTGAACTGACCGACGACCCGCGCCAGGCCGTCCGCGGCGCCGACGCCGTGTACACCGATGTCTGGACCAGCATGGGCCAGGAGGCGGAGCGCGAACAACGGCTGCGCGACCTGGCCGCCTACCAGGTGGACAGCCGGCTGATGCAGTTGGCCGCCCCCCACGCCTGCTTCCTGCACTGCCTGCCGGCCCACCGCGGCGAAGAGGTTACTGACGATGTGCTGGACGGACCCCAAAGCGAAGTCATTCGCCAGGCGGCCAACCGGATGCACGTCCAGAAGGGCCTGCTGGCGTGGCTGTTGAAGTAGTTGTCCGTTGACGGAGGGCGGGAGGACGATGTAGCCCGACGCGTCAGCGAGGGAGAATTGCGAGATGACTTTCCGACAAGTAGCCCGACGCGTCAGCGAGGCAGCCGCGCGAGATGACTTTCGCCACTGGACAAGCCATGTCGCGACAAGCTGATACGCTGAGACCGCTCAAGGTGCGGCGCCGCTTTACCCGCAGTTCGCCCGGCAGCGTGCTGCTGCAGGCCGGTCGCACCACCGTGCTCTGCACGGCCAGCGTGGCCGAGGGCGTGCCGCCCTGGATGCGGGGCGGAGGCAAGGGCTGGATCACGGCCGAATACAACATGCTGCCGCACAGCACCAACCCGCGCAAGGTCCGCGATCGGGGTGGCAAGATCGACGGCCGGACAACCGAGATCCAGCGCTTGATCGGCCGCAGCCTGCGGGCCGTGGCCGACCTGGAAGCGCTCGGCGAACGGACGATTACCATCGATTGCGACGTGCTGGAAGCCGACGGCGGCACGCGGACGGCCAGCATCACGGGCGCCCTGATCGCCCTGGTCGACGCGCTGCACCCCGTGCGGTCCGAACTGCCCGATCCCAGCCGCTATCCGCTCCGCGACACCGTGGCCGCGGTCAGCGTGGGGCTGGTCGGAGGCCGAGCGGTGCTGGATCTGGACTACGAGCAGGATGCGGCCGCCGCGGTCGACATGAACGTCGTCATGACGGGCGGCGGGCGGTTCGTGGAAGTGCAGGGCACCGGCGAGGAGGCCACGTTCGACGACCAGCAACTGGCAGACCTGCTCGCACTGGCTCGCCGCGGCATCGCTCAGCTTGTCCAATCGCAGCGCGCCGCACTCGGCCGCCACTGGCCATTCGCTGGCTAAGGCGAGCGGGGGGCGTGAGCCCCCTGTTTCTGATACTTTCGCGCCCAGGCGAGCGGGGGGCGTCAGCCCCCTGTTTCTGTCGGTTTCGCGATTCGGCCGTGAAGTCTTACCCAAGGTTGGAATTCATGACTGAATTCCCGATCGGCGGTGCCACCAGGTGGTGGTCAAGGGCCGTTTCTTCGCTTCTCTGCCTGCCGGTCGAGAACGATTTTCTCGTGATCAGTATTCGTTCCTGGCAGATTCTCATCCGGCGGGCTCCCTTGCCGGCCGCGAGATCGTGCAGCTTTGAAGTTGCTCTGCCGAGTGAACTTGGCGTTATGACCGAGGGAAACCTGGACCGCCTCCGCCTCGGCGAGCGCTTCCCCTTGATATCCCTTTGGCTCCCTCCCCGGCTTCCGGGGAGGGCTGGGGAGGGGCTCTTGTGGACCCTGTTTTGACGCACCCGGCACCCGATGGAATCACCTAACATTTGTCGCACTCAAGAATTCAGATCCTCAATTGATGTTCGACTCTTCAGAAATCCGCGTCCCGCGAGTGGCCATCTGCGGATTGAGTGAATCGCTTTGCTTCATAGTCCCGCAGGCCCCTCCCCAAAGTAGCCATCACGCTCCGCTTGATGAGCCTTCCGACCGCCGTCTGAACGCTCCGCCGCAGCCCGTGTCCAGCCGGAATTGTGTTGACCGCTCTAGATCCGCAGGCCCCTCCCCAGCCCTCCCCGGAAGGAGATCGTGCAGCTTTTAAGTCCTTTGCCAGCAAGTTTCAGGATATTTTGGTCGACTATTCGATCCGGTTTCCCAACCGGCGCGGGAAACCCCACAAATCACTTCTGGCCCCCTCCCCGCTTCGGGGAGGGCTGGGGAGG
>JAGFJK010000381.1 GCA_024102795.1 Pirellulaceae bacterium | reverse complement strand
TCGCTCGTCGCCGGTTCGCTCGCCGCCGGCGGCTGGTGCCCGCGGGCGGTGGCGGGAACTGCGAGCTGTGCGGCAAACAGGCCCAGCAGCAGCCAGCCGAGGGCCAGGACTGGCGAAGGAAAGGTATTCATCAGGCGGATCCTGGTGGATTGGGGTTGGCCGGCGAGCGGTCGGATTGGGCTGTTGTCGCAGCTTCCGCGGCGGGCGCGAGCGGCGGCAGTTGCAGCAGTTCGCGGATGCGGCCGTGGACGACCTGGCCGCCGCGAGCGACCAGCGTCTCGCGGATGATTTCGTCGTCCCGGTCCAATTGCGGCTGACCGTCGTGGATCAGATTCTTGAGAAACTGCGTGACGTTGTTGGAAAACATCTGGCTGGCGTGGTACGGAATCTCGGACGGCAGGTTGGTGGGGCCCAGGATGACCACGTCCCGTTCGACGATCCGCTGATCCGGCTGGCTGGGTTCGCAGTTGCCGCCGCGTTCGGCCGCCAGGTCGACGATCACGCTGCCCGGCGCCATCCCGTGCACCGCCTCGCGGGTGATCAGCAGCGGAGCGGTCTTGCCGGGAATGGCGGCGGTCGCGATCACCACGTCGCTTTCGGCGACGACGCTGGCCATCAGTTCGCGCTGGCGCCGGTAAAACTCCTCGCCCAGCGCCTTGGCATAGCCGCCCTTGTCCTGGGCTTCGCCGGTTTCCAATGCCAGTTCGACGAACTTCCCTCCCAGACTTTCCACCTGCTCGCGGACCGCGGGCCGCACGTCGTAGGCGTGCACGATGGCACCCAGCCGGCGCGAGGTGGCAATCGCCTGAAGGCCGGCCACACCAGCGCCGATCACGAAGACGCGAGCCGCGGTCAGCGTGCCAGCGGCGGTCATCAGCAACGGGAACATCTTGGGCAGTTCGACGGCCGCCAGCAGCACGGCCCGGTAACCGGCGATGGTGGCCATCGACGACAGGACGTCCATGCTTTGAGCGCGCGTGATCCGGGGGACCAGTTCCAGCGACATCAGCGAGGCGCCGGTGCGGGCCATGTCGGCCGAGGCGCCGGGTTCGCCCAGCGGATCGGTCATGCCAATCACGATCTGCCGCGGGCGATAGTGGGGCAGATCGTCGCGGCCCGCCCCCGGATTAGCTCCCAGAGTGCGGATCTGCAGCACGATGTCGGCCGAGAACAGCTCGGGCCGCTGAGCCATCACCGTGGCTCCCTTTTCGACGTACCGCTGGTCGGGAAATCCGGCCGCCTGGCCCGCCCCGCTCTCGATCGCCACCTCGATCCCCAGCTTGGCCAGGTGGTGGAGATTGGCCGGAATCAGGGCCACCCGTCGCTCGCCGGGACACGTTTCTTTCAGCACGGCTAGTTTCATGGGCGTGGGTTATAGCCGATTTTGCCCCGTCGCCCTAGGTGCCGCGCCAGACGAAAACCCAGTCGCCACGTCCGGCCCACCACTCCCCTTGAAGCCCTGCCGGGAAGTGGCTATCTTAAGCGGTTTGATTTCTGGCGAAAGTCGGCGTGCGGAGCAGTGCGGCTCGCAGTGCCGGTCCATGGGAGGCAGCGTACGGTGGCGACCAGCAAAACCTACTCGGCGAAACAGGGCGAGATTGTGCCCCAGTGGTGGCATGTGGACGGCGAAGGCAAAGTGGTCGGACGCCTGGCCAGCGACATCGCCATGATCCTGATGGGCAAGCACCGCCCAACCTACACGCCGCATGTGGACACGGGCGACTTCGTGATCGTGACGAACGTGGAGAAAGTCGTGTTCACGGGCCGGAAGTGGGAGCAGAAGTCGTACTCGTGGTACACCGGCTACCCGGGCCAGAAGGTGGAGATGGCCGCCAAGCGGTTCCAGCGCAAGCCGGAGCAGATCCTGTACGACGCCGTCCGCCGGATGTTGCCCAAGAATAAGCTGAGCCGCAAGATGCTGCAAAAGCTGAAGTTGATTGTCGGCCCCACGCATCCGCACCAGGCGCAGCAGCCGCGGTCGCTGGACCTGGCCACGGGCCGCACCGTCTGGCCGACTCAGATCGTGACGGCGGCTCCCCAGGCGGCCGAAACTCCCGCCGTTTGAGGGCCTGGCGATGACTTTGTTTTGCGACCTCCGCCGGCTTGACCGGCCCGACTAATAAAATATCCAGAATACTCCGCCCCTTTCGCCCTCAGGCTCAGAAGCGAACCGAAGCGATGGTTGCAGTCAAGAAAGACAAGATCACGGGCGACGCCCTGGGAACGGGCCGCCGCAAGACCTCCGTGGCCCGAGTCCGCATTCGTTCCGGCAACGGGCGGATCGTGATCAACAACCGGCCGTTCGAAGAGTATTTTCTGAACGAGCAGGACCGCAAGCAGGTGATCGACGCCCTGGATCTTTCCGGCCGCCGGGAATCGATGGACGTGATCATCCGCGTCAACGGCGGTGGCATGACCGGTCAGGCGGGCGCCTGCCGCATGGGGATCGCTCGAGCGCTGGTGAGCTTTGACGGCGAGCTGTTTCCGCCGTTGCGCGACGGCGGCTATCTGACCCGCGACGCCCGCATGAAAGAGCGCAAGAAGTACGGTCTGCACGGCGCTCGTCGCGGCACGCAGTTCTCCAAGCGGTAGTGACTCCGTTCGCTCCTGGAATGACGCGAAGCGGCGGTCGATTCACCGGGTGACAGCCACCAGGCATGGGGCGCGGCAAGTGCCGCGCTGACGGTCACGCCACACTCCAGGCAATGTCTAATTCTGGCTGGCCGGCGCCGCGCGCTGGTGCCCCAGAAACCACTCGTAAAGCTCCGGCGTGGCATAGGCCGCCGACCAGCTATTGTGGCCCACGTGTTCGAGCGTGGTGAAGCGGATCCGCTCGCCCCCCGCTTGCTTGATCGCCTCGACCATCGCCTGCGACCGCTCGATCGGCACCGCTCGGTCCTGGTCCCCGTGAAAGACCCAGATCGGCAGATCCTTCAAACGGCTGGCATCTTCCGCGTTGCCGCCGCCACAGATCGGAGCCACCGCGGCAAACCGATCGGGATGAGCCGCGGCCAGAGTCCAGCTACCGTATCCCCCCATGCTCAGTCCCGTCAGATACACGCGGTCCGGGTCCACCTGGTAGCGCTTCGCGATGTCATCCAACAAAGCCACCAGCAGTTTTTGCTGCGTGGGCCGGTTCCAGGCATCCTCGCGCGGGCATTGGGGCGAAACCAGGATGAAGGGAAACTCCGGGTTGGTATCCACCAGCAACGGCGGACCCCATTTCTTCACCAGACTCAGCGGACCATTGCTCTCGCCCCGGCCGTGCAGGAACAGCATCAGCGGCCAGCGCTTTTCCTGCTCGCCATATCCGGGCGGGAGGAACAACTGGTACCCCACGATCGCATCGCCCACCACCAACTGTTGCTCCACTTGCTTGCCGGCCGCTGGTTGGTCAGCCATCAGCTCACTCCCCGAAATGGCGAAACAGTTCCAGAACCCGAACGCAACCAGCGACCAGACCAGACGGGACGATGCGCGGTGAACCTGCATGGCGGCACCTTCGAGCTAGCGTAGAATGAACGACAGCGGGCGGACGCTACCGCACGATTGTGACACACCGCGCGAACCGCAACAAGCTTTGCCGACAAGGATCACCCGATGCCCGAAATCAAGGGACAGCGACTGCACGTCCGGCTGGGCGCGTCCCAGGTCCGCAAGCGGCTCAAGGGACTTGGCTACGGTGTCCGAAAGGTGCAGACCACGGGGATCGGGGCGGCGGTGATCATCCACACGGCGACCGGTCAGCACGAACGGGAGCTGCGAGCCCTGTTCGCGGATGTGCTGGTCACGCATGAGCCGGAGTACCAGCCTGATGACGTCGCGCGGCCGGAGCCTCACGACGTCGCGCGGCGGGAGTAAAGCCATGGGCGCCGCACGGGCGCCACTGGGAGCTTACCGTCACGTCCGGCAGATGATCGACGTCCGCGACCCGCCAGACCAGTTCGTCGGTTGAGAGAAGCTGGCCGCCGCCACGCGATTGCCGCTCTGGTACCGCACCAGCGTGGTCGCCCACTGGCCGGACGTGACTTGTCCCGTGTGCCGGTGAATGATGTAGGTGGCCGTCTTGTCAATCACTGCCACGTGAGGGAACGTGTCCGCCTTGAACGCCGCCGCGACCGACTTGCCGTACGGCGTACTTACGTCCACTCGGCAAAGCTGATACGGCTTGAGCAGTTCCTGTTGGGTCGCGTCGCCCAGGTCCACCGGCGCGAATCGCTGGGACGCCTCGTGTGGATTGTCCAAGACAACGAGCAAGGGCCGTTGGGCGAAACGTGCCGCTTCCAACGCCTGGCCGTAGTTTGCCAGCCAGTCGGTGCGGCGGCTATCCTCGGGCGAGCCGGCCAAAGTCAGCAGCATCATCGAAACCAGAATGCCATTCGTCATGCGTCCGATTCCTTCTCGCAAGTCTTGCCTCGGCATACCCCCGCGACACTCCCGGGTCGTTGCTATCCAGGGGGTGCGCACCACCGGTCCGCGCGCGGCATATCCCATCCGGCAATCGGAAATTCCGGCGAGATAAACGCTGGCAACGAACGACGGTGGTTACGTCGGCGGGAGAATGACGTGGGCTGTGTCTGGAGTGAGCCACGCACAACGCTCGTGGCCATTGACCGGGCAACAATCTAAGCACCCAGGCCGGCGTTGGCAAGAGGGTAAAGATCGGCAAATTTTGACGGCCACCCTGAGTGGTGGTTCTGAAGGGCCGCTTTGAAGTGCAGGCGAGCGGAGGGCGTCAGCCCCCTGTTTCTCCCTGCTGAGTGGTGGTTCTGACGGTCGGCTACGGCCGGGGCTGGATGGTCGCCGTCGCCGTGCAAGTAACGGTCGTGCCGCCGCCGAGATCCGTGGCAATCTGAATCGTCTCGTTCAGTTCGCCAGCCTGCTGATCGGCCTGGAAAGTGACCGGGATGAAGTGCAGCGTCTTGGCTTCGTCGCTGACGTCGAACTGAAACGCGTCATTGCCACATCCCACCTGCAATACGCGGAACGGCTGCGTGCCGCGAACCACCAGCCGCTTGGTGACGGCCTGTCCGGGATGCAACACGCCGAGGAACAGCGAGGCCGGGTTGACGGTGAGCGGCGTCAGCACCTGGCCCTGGATCGGCAAGGTAATCGCCCCACTCTTCGGATCGTTGGTCACAAACGTCAGCTCGTCCTGGAAGTGTCCCGCGGGCGCGGCGGCCAGCAACCGGACCAGCAACTCGTAACGCACTCGGCCCGCGGCGCGGTTCTCCCCAAGCAGTTCGACTTCGAAATGCGGGTTCGCGCTCCGCACGTCCACGATTTGCCAGTCCGCCTTGCCGGCGTGCGTGACGATCACCTTCTGCTCCGCGGCCCGCCCCTGCGGCACTTCACGGAAGTCGACCTGCCACGGCTCAAACACCACGTCCGAGCGGATGTTGCCCTGGATCGAAAGCTGCACCTCGGCGGGAAACGGCTTGGAGATCACCACGGTCAGCGTGGCCTGTTTCGAACCGGTGAAGGAGCGCGTGTTGAGCGTGGCGACCACGGCCCCCTTTTCCCAGGTTTTCAGATGCCGCCTGGTGATCTGGGGCGTCGTGCAGCCGCAGCTCGTGCGGACCTCGGCAATTTCGACCGGCTCCTCGTAAATGTTCGTGATCTCAAAAGCAAACTCCGGCTGCGACCCGCGGGCCACCGTGCCGAAGTCGTGCGAAGTGACCTGGAACAGCTTCTGGGCCCAGTCCTGCGCGGACGCGGTCAGCGTCCCGAACAGGCCAGTTGTCAGCAGGCAGCACGCAACAAGCAGGCAGCGAATCACCGTGAAGCTCCTTCCCGGTCGGAGGGTGCGTGGTTGCGTTCGGCCCGGCAGGTCAAGGTGCCCAGGCCGGCCGATGTTTCTCAGGATGCCGTTCATTCCGATTATGTCGGCAACATCGACCGGATCTGGCAAACTTTTTCGAGTGCCACCGATTTAATCAACCCCGACCTCCCGTTCGCCCCAAAATCTTTGCTTTCCCCATTATCGCTATTTGCTTGCTCTGGCGAGCGGTAGGCGAGCGGCGGGCGTCAGCCCGCTGTTTCTCGGCGCCGTACCCGACAATCCACTGAAACAGGGGACTGACGTCCCCCGCTCGCCAGAAACAGGGGACTTACATCCCCCGCTCGCCAGAAACAGGGGACTGACGTCCCCCGCTCGCCAGAAACAGGGGACTTACATCCCCCGCTCGCCAGAAACAGGGGACTGACGTCCCCCGCTCGCCAGAAACAGGGGACCGAAACAGGGGACTGACGTTCCCCGCTCGCCAAGCTTGGTCGCCGGCAACATCTTGGGTAGGATACAGGCGACGACGAGTCCTCGGACTGGCTCACGATTGGCTCCAAGCACCTCTCAGTGCGGGCCGTTTGCCGGACCTGGTCATGCATCGAAAGGGAACAGGCTGATGTTGAAGCGATCGCGAGGTGGCTGGGTTGGGCTGGCGGTCATGTTTCTGGGCTTGTGGGCAGCCACCGGTTGCAGTCCCAGCCAGGCGCCCGCCACGGTCCAGTCGGTGCCGGTCGGCCAGTCGCCGCAAGACGGCGGGAGTGCCCAGGATCCTGCGGCTCAAGACGATCCCAGGCCAGTCGATCCGCCGGGCACGGGGACGGAGCCGAGCGGGTCGGCCGGACAGGGCGACCAGCCTGGCAGTGAAGGCGGGGCCAACGGCGGGCCGGCGGAGGAGAATCAACAGGACGCGAAGCCGAATCCGCAACCGGCCACCGGGAATCCGGGCGAAGATCCGGCCCAGGGCGACAAGCCGGACCCGGCTTTGCCCGGCGAGGACGATTTCCCGTACGCCAATCGCTTTCCGATGCCGGACTTTCTCAAGGACGCCACCTGGCTCAACACGGGCGGGCCGCTGAGGCAGCAGGATCTGAAGGGCAAGTTCGTGCTGTTGGACTTCTGGACCTACTGCTGCATCAACTGCATTCACATCCTGCCGGAGCTGAAGAAGCTGGAGAAGAAGTACCCCAACGAACTGGTGGTAATCGGCGTGCATTCCGCCAAGTTCGACACGGAGAAGGACACGAAGAACATCGAGGAGGCCATCCTGCGGTACGAGATCGAGCATCCGGTGATCAATGACGCCGAGCACCGGATCTGGCAGATGCTGGGCGTCAGCAGTTGGCCGACGGTGCTGTTGATCGATCCCCAGGGGAATGCCATTTGGGGGCGTCCGGGCGAGATCAAGTTCGAGCAGGTGGATGCGGTGATTCAGGCGGGTCTTCCCTGGTACCGCGAGAAGGGACATTTGGACGCGACGCCGATCCGCTTCGACACCTTGGCTGGGCGGCAACAGAAGACCCCCTTGCGTTTTCCGGGCAAGGTGCTGGCGGACGAACCGGGCAACCGGCTGTTCATCACCGACAGCAACCATAATCGGATTGTGATCACCACGCTGGACGGCCAGTTGCAGGCGATCATCGGGTCGGGGCGGATCGGGCGGGAGGACGGCAGTTTCGAGCAGGCGTCGTTCGACCATCCACAGGGCCTGGCGCTGCGGGGCGAGACGCTGTACGTGGCCGATACCGAGAATCACCTGCTGCGCAAAGTGGACTTGAAGTCCCGCCAGGTGTCGACCATTGCCGGCGTGGGCGAGCAGGCTCGCAGTGCCTGGCCGGGGCTGGACGAGCTGCGCCCCGGCGCGCCGCTGCCGGATCGCTGGGTGGGCGAGCCGAAGAAGACGGCGCTGAACAGTCCCTGGGCACTGTGGGTGCATGAGCCGGATTTGTACATCGCCATGGCCGGGCCGCACCAGATCTGGAAGATGCCGCTGGACGAGTCCGAAATCGGGCCGTACGCGGGGAACGGTCGCGAAGATATTGTCGACGGGCCGCTGTTGCCTGATCAGCCGTACGAACTGGGCGCGTCATCGTTCGCTCAGCCGAGCGGTCTGGCCAGCGACGGGACCTGGCTGTACGTGGCCGACAGCGAGGGGAGTTCGATCCGGGCAGTACCATTCGACCCGCAGGGGCAGGTTCGAACGGTGGTCGGGACGGCCGATCTGCCGCACTCCCGCCTGTTTACGTTTGGCGATCAGGACGGAACGCGCGAGGAGGCCTTACTGCAGCACGCACTGGGCGTGGTGTACCACGCGGGCCAGATTTACGTGGCGGATACCTACAACAACAAACTGAAGGTGGTGGACGCCGAGTCGGGGGCCACTCGCACGCTGGCGGGGACGGGGCAGCCGGGGCTGGCCGACGAACCGGCGCAGTTCGATGAGCCGGCCGGCTTGAGTCTGGCCCGGGGGACGCTGTTTGTGGCCGACACGAACAACCACGCCATCCGCACCTTGGACCTGGCGTCGGGCAAGGTCGGGACGTTGGTGATCGAGGGACTGGAGCCTCCGGCGGCAGAGGCGCCGCGCAAGCCCAGCTTCAAGGGAGCGGCGCAGGTTCAGGTGCCGGCCGCCAGGCTGAAGGCGGAGGACGGTCACGTGACGCTGAACGTGCGGCTGCAGCTTCCGGCCGGTTACAAGATCAACGCCGAGGCGCCGATGGCCTACTTTGTCGAGATGGAGGGCGACACGGGACCGCTGGACCGCCAGCAGGCCGGCCGCCATCCGCTGGACCAGCCGGCCGACCAGTTTGCGATCCGACTGGCGGCCACCACGGCCGGGTCCGAGACGGTACGCGTGGCAATGAATTACTTCTATTGCCAGGACGGAGCGGAGGGGCTGTGCAAGGTGGGCAGCGTGGTGTTCACCGTGCCGCTGACGGTGGCGGATGACGCGCCCCAGTCGGCCGTGGAATTGCGGCACGTGGTCCCTTGAGCCGCGGTTTACAAAGGTCCGGGACCTTCGCTACAATGCGAGTTTCTACGCGTTGCACCCTCGTCTGAGGGGAAGTCAGTTTGCGTGCCCGGCGTCATTCCTTCGTTGCTTCCCGGTAACCCGCCATGTTCGACTCGCTCCAAGAAGGCATTCAGTCGGCCCTGAAGACCCTGCGGGGGAAAGGGAAGCTGACCGAAGCCAACATGCGCGAGGGGCTCGCGCTGGTGGAGCGGTCGCTGCTGGAGGCCGACGTCAGCTATCCGGTGGTCCAGGACTTCATGACCCGGGTCACCGAGAAGGCGTTGGGGAAGCGAGTCCTGCTGTCGCTGGATCCCAGCAAGCAGTTGATCGGGATTGTCCACGAGGAGCTGGTCCACCTGCTGGGTCCGGTCGATCCGACGCTGCATTTGAAGCGCGAGATCAACATCCTGATGCTGTGCGGCCTGCAGGGTTCGGGCAAGACGACGACCTGCGGTAAGCTCAGCCGCCTGCTGCTGGAGAACAACGTGCGGCCGATGCTGGTGGCCGCCGACTTGCAGCGTCCGGCGGCCATCCAGCAGTTGCACGTGCTGGGCGACCAACTGGGCATCCCGGTGTACTCGGAGCCGGGGGCCAAGGATCCGGTCGCGGTCTGCCAGAACGCCGTGCGAAAGGCCAAGGAACAGGGGATCAAGCTGGTGATCCTGGACACCGCCGGGCGGCTGGCGATTGACCAGGAGTTGATGGACGAGCTGGTGCGGATCGACAAACGGGTGCAGCCCGACCAGGTGCTGCTGGTGGTCGACGGCATGACGGGCCAGGACGCCGTCAACAGCGCGCAGGCGTTCAACGCCGCGCTGGAGCTGGACGGCGTGATCATGACCAAACTGGACGGCGATGCCCGCGGCGGGGCTCTGCTGTCGGTCAAGC
Organism: Pirellulaceae bacterium; assembly: GCA_024102795.1. Classification (GTDB taxonomy): domain Bacteria; phylum Planctomycetota; class Planctomycetia; order Pirellulales; family Pirellulaceae; genus JAGFJK01. The sequence continues at coordinate 7,250 of JAGFJK010000381.1, read as the reverse complement.
ACGTGACGGGCGTGCCGATCAAGTTCATCGGGACCGGTGAGCATCTGGACGCGCTGGAACCGTTTCGTCCGGAAGGCATGGCCGGGCGGATTCTGAACCTGGGCGACATGGTGGGCCTGTACCACGAGGCCCGCAAGATCGTGGACGCCAAGGAGCAGGCCGAGCTCGAGCAGAAGCTGGCTCAGGGCCAGTTTACGCTGGACGACTTCAAGGGCCAGTTGGAGAAAATGGCTCAGCCCGGCCTGGTCCAGCGGATGCTGGGGCTGATCGGCGGCCCGATGAAGGAACTCAACCAGATGCTGCAATCCGAGGAGGCCGAGGGCAGTATCGGTCGCACGGTCGGCATCATCAACTCGATGACCCCCCAGGAACGCCGCAACACGAAGTTGATCGACCCCAGCCGCCGCAGCCGGATCGCCCGCGGAGCCGGCGTGCCACCCCAGGCCGTCAACCAGTTGATCAAGGACTACGAGCGGATGAAGCCGGTCATGGAAAAAATGGCCGGGATGGGCGCGGGCGGCCGCATGCAGGCCATCCGCGAACTGCAGGAAGGCGGCATGCTGGACCCCGGCGGCCGCGGGCCGAGAATCAAGAAGGGGACCGGCAAACGGCTCAGCACCAAGGAGCGGGCCAAGATGAAGAAGCAGCGGGAGAAGGACCAGCGGCGGAGGAGACGCGAGGAGCGTCCTCAGCAGCCCTAGGCCTTGCCCGATTTCCAACCGCACGAACCCAGGATTCGATCACGAGGAGTATTTGGTGGCAGTTCGACTACGACTCAAACGCTTGGGACGCAAGCACCGGCCGTTCTTCCGTATTTGTGCCATGGACGCCCGTCGCCAGCGCGACGGGAAGGTGATCGAGGAGCTGGGCTTCTATGATCCGATGGTTCCGGACGCGGATGCGCGAGCCATTTTGAAGGGCGAGCGGATCAAGTACTGGCTGGGCGTGGGCGCTCAGCCAACGCCCAAGGTCGGCGTACTGATCAAGAAGTACGGGGCCGAGGGGACGCATCTGGAACAGCAGAAAGCGGCGCTGGAACGGCTCCGGGTGACCCGTCCCACGGCGCCGCCTCCCATGCCGCTGCCGCTGCGCAAACCGGCCGCTCGTTCCGCCGGCCAGCCAGCGACGGAACAGCCGGCGGATGAGGGGATGACCGGCCAGTCGTCCGCGGAGGCGCCACTGGCCGAGTCGGCCGCGGCGGAAGGTCAGGAATAGGCCGCGAAGCAGACCCGCATGCGGTTCGACTGCCTGACCTTGTTTCCCGATATGTTCCCCGGTTACCTGGGGCAAAGCCTGCTGAAAAAGGCCCTGGATCGCGGCCTGGTGGAGGTGCACCTGCACGACATCCGGCAGTGGGCCAAGGGAAGGCACCTGCAAGTGGACGATCGGCCGTTCGGCGGCGGGCCCGGCATGGTGCTCAAGGTGGAACCGGTGGTGGAGTGCGTGGAAGCGGTACAACGGCAGGGTCCCGCCCCGGGGCGGGTGATCCTGCTGACGCCGCAAGGCCGGCGGCTGACCCAGCCAATCGTGGAGGAGCTGTCCGCGGAGCGGCGCCTGGTGCTGCTGTGCGGGCGTTACGAGGGGTTTGACCAGCGAGTAATTGACATCCTGAGGCCCGACGAGATCTCGATCGGCGATTACGTGCTCAATGGGGGCGAAGTTGCCGCCATGGTCCTGATCGACGCCGTGATCCGCCTGGTGCCGGACGTGTTGGGAGATCGCAGCAGCAGCCAGGAGGACTCGTTTTCCACGGGCAACCGCTGGCTGGAGTTCGCCCAGTACACGCGGCCCCGCGAGTACCGCGGGCTGTGTGTGCCGGAGGTGCTGCTGAGCGGAGATCACGAGGCGATTCTCCGCTGGCGACGAGAGCAGAGTTATTCCAAAACCCGACAGCGCCGCGCGGATCTGTTCGAGTCCCCCGCGGCGGGCCGCGAGCGCCAGTCGGACCAGCCGAGTGAAGGGTCCAACAGATGAGTCAGCAGTTGATGGGCGTGGTCGAGAAGGCCACGATGAAGTCGGAAGTTCCTCACTTCGAGATCGGCGACACGGTGGACGTGCACACGCGGATCCTGGAAGGCGACAAGGAACGCACCCAGATTTTCACCGGGACGGTGATCGCCCGCAGCGGCAGCGGCTCGCGGGAAATGTTCACGGTCCGCCGGATCGTGGCGGGCGAGGGCGTCGAACGCAAGTTCCCGCTCCACTCGCCCCGGATCGCCCAGATCGAGGTGAAGCGGTCCAGCGTGGTGCGGCGAGCGAAGCTGTACTTCCTCCGCGATCGCGTGGGCAAGGCCGTGCGGCTCAAGGAACGGCGGCGATATTGACATGCAGTGGCTCCGCGGTTTGCTCGGCCAGCTCTTCCCGCCGCGTCCTTCGCGGACCCTGGGGCAGCGGGGCGAGCAAGCCGCGGTCAGCTATCTGCGGCGCCGCGGCTTTACCATCGTGGCCCGCCAGCACCAGGACCGGTTCGGCGAACTGGATATCGTCGCGGTGCAACGGCGGACCGTGGTCTTTGTCGAAGTCAAGACGCGCCGCGGGGACCATCTGGGCCATCCGGCCGAAGCGGTCGACGAAGACAAGCAGCGGCGCATCACGCGGTCCGCGCTGGCCTACCTGCGCCGCCACCGTTTGCTGGAATGCCCCGTGCGATTCGACGTCGTGGCCGTGACCTGGCCCGACGATCGGCGGCGGCCCGTGATCCAGCACATCCCGCACGCCTTCGAAGCGGTCGGGCCAGACAATCTGTTCGCCTGACGCGACGGACGGACATTCGCCTGACGCGATGGACGCGACGGTCCGTCTCGCGGGCGGCCGGCAGGTGTCAACTTCAGAGCGCTCGGCGGTGCCGGCGAGGCGGACGGCGGGCCAGATTCGCGGGCGGCTGCGGCTTTTCCACGGCCGGTTGCCCCAGGGCCGTGGCGGGCGTGACGATCGGCGTGGGCGGCGCCGTGGCCTCGAAGCCGGGCATCTCGTCGCGCTTGAGCAGCCGGTTGATGCGCTGTTCGATCCGCGTCAATTCGCCGCCCTCCTCGGTCGTTACAAACGTGTAGGCCACGCCTTCCCGCCCCATCCGGCCGGTCCGCCCGACGCGGTGCACATAGTCGTCGCAGAACTGGGGCGTGTCGAAGTTGATGATGTGCGAGATGCCGCTCACGTCGATCCCACGTCCGACGACGTCGGTGGCGACCAGCAGTTGCAGCTTGCCTTCACGAAATGCGCTCATCACGCGGTCCCGGGCGCTCTGCTGCAAATCGCCATGGATGCAATCCACGCTCGGCATCCGTTTGGCCAGCCGCTCGTAAATCTTCTGCGTGCCCCGCTTGGTGCGGCAAAAGATGATGGCTTGCCGCGGCTGTTCGCGTTCCAGCAGCCGCACCAGCAAGTCGAACTTCCGGATCGCGTCGACCGTGAAATAAAACTGCTCGATCGTCTCGACCGAGATCTCCGTGGGCGAGAAGTTCAGCGATTCGGGTTCGAACATGTAGCGTTGCGCCAGCCGTTCGATCGGCGGCGGCACGGTGGCGCTGAGCAACAGGGTTTGCCGATCGTTGGGGCAGCGGCGTAGGATCTTCTCGATGTCGGGCCGGAAGCCGATGTCCAGCATGCGGTCGGCCTCGTCCAGCACGACGCACCAGACGTCGTCCAGGACCAACGTCCGGCGGCCGATATGGTCCAGCACCCGGCCGGGAGTCCCCACGACCACCTGGGTTCCGCGACGCAGTTTCTCGATCTGCCCGCGGATCGGCTTGCCGCCGTACAAGGCCACGCAGTGGATGCGCCGGCCAGCCGACAGCTTCTCCACCTCGCCCCGCACCTGCACCGCCAGCTCGCGGGTCGGCACCAGGATCAGCGCCTGCACTCCCGGAGCCTGCTTGGGGCTCATCAACTGCTCCAGGATCGGAATCACGAAGGCGGCCGTCTTGCCGGTCCCGGTCTGGGCCTGGCCAACGACATCGAGCCCATCCAGGGCCTTGGGGATCAAGCCGGCCTGAATCGGCGTCGGCTGCTGGTAGCCGGCCTGCTCCAGCGAGGCCAGCATGATTTTCGAGAGGCCCAGATCCTGAAACCGGGCGGGCGTTTGCGTTGCAGGTTTTGTGTCCGCCAAGGGGACCGTCCAATTACTATCGGTACTATCGGGAAGAATTCCGGCGGAAGGCCCCGCCGCCAGGCACCAGTGCGCCCACCTGGTCTGGGGGTCAGGCCTGCCGAACGCTCGCCGGGGAACATTCGGGCGAGCCATGTGCGGCCGGAAGAGTGAGCGTCGCGGGAATCTTGCTTGTGACTTTGGGACCACCGTATCGCACCGGGCGACTTTCGTCAACGAGTGGCCCCGGGAAAACGAGAGGCCCGATCAGTCGAACACGTCGTTCACGGCCATCTCCCAGCCAGGGAGCGCCGGCTCGGCATTCGCCACCTCGCCCCGCCGAAAGACCGTCGGATTTCCCGGGTCTGCCGACCTATAGGATCGAATCACGCGGGTCCCAAGTAGATCGACGTCCCATACCACGAGCGTACCGGCCGCGAAATAGTCCGCTCGCTTGCGAGCCATTGCCGCCTCGGCCACCAGCCCGTAGTCGTTCTCGCTGCGAACCTCCGCCGCGAAGATCGGTGCGCCTACGAGAAACTTCATCCCTGTATGCTGACCGACAAAGTAGGACGCATCCGGACTGAAGAACTCCCGATCCGGGAGGTTCACGCGGTAGCCCGTGTTGTCCGGATATGCCCGACCCGTTTTCGTGGCGCGTTCGTGGGGGACGTGACCACGCTCACGTGGGATGCGAACCAACTGCGGCAGTTCACGAATGCCCTTGGCTTGACGACCACCCTTACCTACGACTCGTATGAACGGGTGGAGGCCATCGTCATGCCGCTCGGCAACCGGGCGACGATCAGCTTTGCCGGGACGGCGGTCGAGGATTTGCGGGTGAGTGCCACTGTGGATCCGCTGGGCAACCGAACCAGCTTTACCTGGGGCGGGTTGCTGCGAACGGCCGTGGAGAATCCGCTCGGTGATCGCACGACGTTCGGCTATGACGCAAGCGGGCAGTTGCAGTCCACGACCGATCCGCTCGGCAACACGTCCACGAATGTGTACGACGAGGGCGAGCGAACTGCGGAAGTGAATCCGCTGGGCCATCGAACGACCTTCGGCTTCGACAGCTATGGGCGGCCAACGTCGACGATGAACGCTCTGGGCCATGTTTGGACAACGACCCGCGACGTGATGAACCGGGTGACAGCGGAAATCGATCCGCTGGGAAACACGACCGCTCACACGTATGACCTTCGGGGGCAGCGGACTTCCACGACCAATCCCCTGGGGAATACCTGGACGAGCGTGTTCGATGGCGACGGGCACGTCGAGGCGACGGTCAACCCGCTGGGCGAGCGGATGACACTGGGTTACGACGCCGCGGGTAACCAGGTTTCCATCATGAACGCGCTGGGGTACGTGTCCACAAACGTCTTTGACGATGCGAATCGGCGCGTCGCCAACGTGAATCCACTCGGCGAGCGGACGACGATGGGCTACGACGGCGCCGGGCGACAGGTGTCGGTGATGAATCCGCTCGGCCATACGTCAACCAACGTTTGGGACGGGGGAAACCGTTTAGTCGCACGGATCGATCCGCTTGGCAATCGCAACTCCAGTGTCTACGACGGGGCGGGCCGAATGATTGCGATCGTCGACGCCCTTGGGAACCGCGCGACGTCGGTCTTCGACAATGCCGGCCATTATGTGGCATCGATCGACGCGCTCGGAAATCGTGGCACCATGGGCTACGACGCCGCCGGTCGGCAGGTGGCAACGATCGATCCCCTGGGCAATGCATCCACGGCCGTGTATGACGCCGCGGGCCGCCGGGTGGCGGGAGTGAATCCGCTCGGTCAGCGAAGCACCAGCGTGTTCGACCCGGCCGGCCAACAGATCGCGAGTGTGGATCCTCTGGGCTATCGCTCGACCTCGGTGTTTGATGCGGCCGGTCGCAGCACGGCGAACATCAATCCACTTGGGTATGGCAGCTCTTCGGTGTACGACGGGGCTGGCCGGACCATTGCGACGATCGACGCGCTCGGTAATCGAATGACTTCGATCTACGACCCGGTGGGGCAGCGGATCGCGAGCATCGATCCGCTCGGCCAAATGGCGACCACCACTTACAATCCGGCCGGGCAAGCGATCGCTACGTTTGATGCGCTCGGCCGCGGAACGACGTCAACCTACGATCCGGCGGGGCGCAACGTGGCGACGATCGACGCCCTGGGGGCGCAGTGGACCAGTGTCTACGATTCGACCGGCCAGACGATCGCGAGCATCGATCCGTTGGGGAATCGGAGTACGATGCAGTATGACGCGGCGGGCCGCACGGAGGCCTCGATCAATGCGCTGGGTTACCGCACGACCCTCGGTTACGACGCGGCCGGTCGCCAGGTGGATGCGTTGGATGCTCGCGGATACGTTGCGACGAATGTTTTCGACGCCACGGGCCGACAGATTGCCAGCGTGGATGCACTCGGCTACCGCACAACGTTGTCGTTCGACGCGGCCGGACGGCAGACTGCGACGACGAATGCGCTGGGCAACACAAGTTCCATGACGTACGATGCGGCGGGCCGGGCGATTTCCAGCATTTCGCCGCTGGGACACCGTTTGAGCTACTCGTATGACAATGCCGGCAGGCAATTGGATGTCGAGAATCCGCTGGGCTACCGCGGCACCAACGTCTACGACGCTGCTTCCCAGCTTGTGGCCACAATAAACCCGCTGGGCAACCGTTCGACCATGGGTTACGACGCTGTGGGTCGGCAGATAGCAACGACCGACGCCAATGGCAACACCACGACGTTGGGATACGACGCCGCCGGGCGGATGGTTTCGCAGGAAAACGCACTCGGCTACATCACGACCAGCATGTATGACGCGGTGGGACAGCTTTCGTCGCTGGTCGATGCGCGTGGCAACCGCCACAGTTTCAGTTATGATGACGTTGGGCGGCAGACGGAACTGATCGATCCCCTGGGGCGAATTGCCACCAGTGGCTACGATTTCGCTGGACGACAGGATCTGCGGATTGACGCCCGGGGCAATTGGACAACATTTACGCATGACGCCCTGGGTCAGCTCACGCGACGGCTGTATCCCGATGACACCCGCCATACGTTTGCCTACGACGCGGTCGGGAACCGGACTTCCATGCGAGACACGACAGGCGATTACGCTTTCACCTTCGATGAACGCAATCAGATGA
>JAGFJK010000079.1 GCA_024102795.1 Pirellulaceae bacterium | reverse complement strand
CGTCGACGGCACGGCGGCCGCCACCAGGCCACCCACGGACGCTCCTGAAGAAGAAGCGGCCCCGGCCGGCAAGCCCGCGGCCGCCGAAGATCACGACGACGAAGCCGACAACGAGACCGCTCCGGATATCGACGGCGCGACCGAAGCCTACGACCTGGCGCCCGATGGTGAAGACGAAGCGTCCGAACTGCACTACGCCGCGCGGCTGGCCGCTCGCCGGCCTTCGCTGGACGACCTGGACGCTTACGAACTGCACGACGAACTGCAGGATGGCTTCGACCTGGACGAGACGTTACCCGCGGCACGCGTCCGCCCGCCAGGCTACGAATCGTACTACCGGCTGCAAGGTGAATTGCACCCGGATGATCCGTTTCGACCTCAGACCGCGGTATCGGACACGCAGGTATCCGCCGATTTCGCCGAGCTGCTCGACGAACTGGCCGCCAGCGAACTGGCCGCGGCGCGCAGCCAGCCCGACTGGTCGCAGCGGCACTGGTGGGACGAATGAACTAGAAGGGACGGGGGTAATTTATCGGGGCAGTTCACCCAGGGTGCGCCCGAAGCGGGCGACCCTGGGCTGGGTTGTCAAACGCCTGCGGCGTAAAGACAGCGCCGGAGCCGAACGGAAGGGTCCTGCGGACTGGCCCCAAGCACAATCCACGGGGGAATGATCTCCCCCGAAAACTCGCCGGACTTCCCAGGCCAGACCAGGTCTCGCCTTTATTCGCGCAGCGCCTGGCGACACCGCTCCACGGTCTCGGATGCCCACGGCTGGTCCGCGAACAGCCCGATCACGCCCCGCTGAAAGTCGCGCAGTTGCGCCTGGTCCAGGTGCTGCTCGGCCCAGGCCAGCCGAGCGGCCAGTTGCGAGCTGAGATCGGCGGTCGACTTCTCCGCCGGCGCGGCCATCCGCGACAGTTCGTGCCGCGCCATTTCGACGCATTCCCACTCGTCCGAGTCGGGATCGGCGGCCGGCCCGAAGACATCCAGCAGGAAGGCGAATTCCTGCCGAGCCCGTTCATAGTCGCTGCGTTTGGTCCGCATGGCCCGCAGATAGGCCTGCTCCACCGGCGCCAGCAGCGAGTCGCCTCCCACGCGGCGCGCGCGGCGCTCCAGCCGGCGTTGCAGCCGGTACGCCGCCAGGTCCTGCTGCCAGAGCGCCACCTGCCCGCTGCGCTCGTCGTCCGGATACAGCTCGCGGAATTGCGCCATTTCGTTGTCCAGGTCGCTGAGCAACTGCGGATCGCCCTCGTCGGCCGCCTGCTGCAGGCGAGCGAACAACTGATCGGCGCTGGAGGGCCGCGTGGCGAACCAGGCGCCCGCCACCAGGGCCACGATAATGGCCAGCATGGCAGCGGTGACCAGCGGTTTGAGCCACGGTGGGCCGTCGTGATCGGGTGAATGACGATCTTGGCGGCGGCGGCGTTCGCGTTCCGCGGCGACCGTGGTGAAGTGTGTTGTCGGCGCCGCCGGCACCTGGCTGGTGGCACTGGCCGCACCGTAGACCTCGCTGACCAGCGTCTCCTCCGGCAGGTCGGCCAACCGGTACTCGGCATGCTCCAGGTCGGTCGCCGCCCCCATGTCGGCCGTCGGCCGGGCGGAAGTCGGCAGGTGCGTGATCTCCTGCGGGCCGGGCAGCTTCGTCCCCTCGGACTTGGCCTTCGGAGGTTCGGGCGACGAGACCGTCAGCGGGTTGCCGGCGGCGTCCTGGGCCACCTGGGTGTCCAGCGACAGCGCCCGCTCCATCGCCTGCAGCCGATGCCCCAACGACAAGGCCGTGGCGATCCGCTGTTCGGGTTCCTTCTCCAGCAACTGGTTGAGAATCTCCTCGAATTCCAGTGGCACCTCGGGCACCAGGCGACGGATCGGCCGGGGCGCTTCGTACCGCAAGGCATGAATCACTTCGGGCAGCGACTTGGAATGGAACGGAGGCCGGCCGGCCAGCAGGCAATACAGCACGGAACCCAGGCTGTAGAGATCCGAGCGGCTGGTCACGGGCCGCCCCGCCGCCTGTTCGGGCGCCATGTAGTCGGCCGTGCCGATCACGCCGCCCGCGACCGTCATTTGCGTGGAGCCGAACAGCTTGGCGATGCCGAAGTCCAGCAGCTTGATGCGATCGTCTTCGGTCAGCAGCAGATTGGCCGGCTTGAGATCCCGGTGGACGATGCCCCGATCGTGAGCGTGCTTCAGCGCGTGGCAGATCTGCACTCCGATCCGCGCCACCTCGCGCCAGGGAAACCGGCGGCCGGCCTGCAGTTCCTCCTGCAGGCTCCGACCCGCGACCAGTTCCATCGAATAGAACAAGTTGCCGTCTTCTTCCCCGTAACCGTACATCTCGACGATGTGCGGATGGCTGAGCTGCTTGAGCGTTTCGATTTCGGTCACGAAACGGTCGCGAAAGTTGCGGTCGCCGGCAAACCCGGTCGACAGCACCTTCACCGCCACGCGCTGGCCGCTGGTCCGATCCACGCCGACATAGACGGTTCCCATGCCGCCGCGACCCAGGAGCTTCTCCAGCCGGTAGGGACCAAGATTGTCGAGCGCCATGGATTCCCGCAGCGTTCAGGGATTGCCGGTCGCACCGCGTCGCTGGTCGACGCCGCATCGCCCGATACTCTTCGCAGACTCGAAACGGTTCCCCAGTATTCTAAACAACTCCCGGCGCGGCAAGCTACGCCGCCTCGGTCGCGGGAGGCCGCATGCCCGCGCCGAGCCGGGGGGGGAGCCGCGGCTTTCTTCTTGGACGCCGTGCGTTACAATGCGACGAACCCCGCCGCCCACGTGGGCCAGACCTCCAATCCGAACATTCCTCCGCTCGCAGAACAGGGAGCCTCATGAACAGGATCGCAGTGCTTTCGGTCGGATCGACCCGGAACATGCTGGCGGCCATCGCCATGTTGATCGTGGTGGCCGGGACCGCCCGCGGCGAATCGCTCGACGTGGCCGCGTTGACCCGGACCATCCGGCAGGTAGGCCCCAAGGGCCAGGGACACCGCGAGGCGATGGTTGCCTGGCAGACTCTGTCGCGCGCCGACGTGGACCAGTTGACCGAGATCCTGGCCGGCATGGACGACGCGAACCCGCTGGCCGTGAACTGGTTGCGGGCCGCCGCCGAAACCGTGGCCCAGCGGACCCTGGCCCAAGGCGGCAAACTGCCGATCGCCGACCTGGAGGCGTTCATCGCGCAAACCGGCCGCGAGCCGCGAGCTCGCCGGCTGGCGTACGAACTGATCGCGGGAGTCGACCCCGGCGCGCGGCAGCGGCTGATCCCCGGCCTGTTGAACGATCCCAGTCTGGAACTGCGCCGCGACGCGGTCGCCATGGCGCTGGACAAGGCCGCCGCCATCGAGGACCCGAATCGGGCGATCGTCGCCTATCGCGAAATCCTCACCGCGTCGCGGGCCCCCGATCAGGTCAAACTGGTGACCGCCAAACTGGAAGCCCTGGGCCAGAAGGTCGACCTGCCCCGGCACTTCGGCTTCGTGATGCGGTGGCATCTGGTGGCTCCCTTCGACAACACGGGGACCCAAGGCTTTGACGTGGCTTACCCGCCCGAAAGGCAGGTGGATCTGCAAGCCACTTACGCCGGTAAGGAAGGCGACATCCCATGGGTGCGGCACGAGACGACCGATCCCTACGGCGTGGTCGATTTGAACGAGGTGCTGGGCAAGCATAAGGGTGCGATCGCCTATGCCTACAGCGAGTTTGTCTCGGATCGCGAGCGGGATGTGGAACTGCGGCTCGGCTGCATCAACGGCAACAAAATCTGGCTCAATGGCCAACTGCTGACCGCCAACCACGTCTACCACGCCGGGATGGAGGTCGATCAGTACAAGGCCAAGGCCCGCTTGCGACCAGGCCGCAACCAGATCCTGCTGAAGATCGCCCAGAACGAGCAGACCGAGAATTGGGCCCAGCGCTGGCAGTTTCAGTTGCGCGTCTGCGACCAGTTCGGCACGGCCGTCCTGTCGCAGGATCGTCCGCTGGAACAGGCCGCGTTTCTGGTGCGGTAGGAGAGTTGTCAGTGGTCAGTTGTCAGTTGTCAGTGGCTTTAGTGGTATGGGGACGCTGGCCCGACAGGTTCTTTTCGAGCGCCCGGCCCAGGAACAAGTAAAGCTTTCCGTTCAGAAAGGACGGTTGTTTATGCAACGCTGGTTGATTTCGGGTTGGGTTGCCGCATGTGGCTGCCTGATGTTGTGTGGAGCGGACTGGCCGCAGTTCCGCGGCACCGGCAGCAGCGTGGCGACCGACGCGCAACTGCCCACGGTCTGGGACGAGCAGACGAATGTTCGCTGGAAGGTCGACTTGCCGGGGCGGGGACCTTCCAGCCCGATCGTGGTCGATGGCCGAGTGATCGTGACCTGCAGCGACGGCGTGGACCAGGATCGGCTGCTGGTCATGGCCTTCGACGCGGGCGATGGGCGGGAATTGTGGCGGAGGCAGTTCTGGGCGACGGGACGCACGCTGTCGCATCCCCAGAGTGCCAACGCGGCTCCGACGCCGGCCAGCGACGGGAAGCGGATCTTTGCCTTCTATTCGTCCAACGATCTGATCTGCCTGGACCTGGATGGCAACCTGCTGTGGTACCGCGGCCTGGCCTACGACTATCCCAAGGCGGGCAACGATATCGGCATGTCCAGTTCACCGCTGGTCGTCGGCCAGACGGTGGTCGTGCAGGTCGAGAACCAGGGCGATTCGTTTGCCGCCGGGCTGGATACGGCATCCGGCGAGGAAAGGTGGCGCGTGGCGCGCGAGCCGCAGGCGAACTGGGCGTCGCCGATCCGGCTGCCGGCCGCGGGGCCCCGCAACGAGCTGGTGTTGCTGCAGTCTCCCTCGATGCTGACGGCGCACGAGCCGGCGACGGGCCGCGAGGTATGGCGCTACGAGGCGCGTTGTTCCGGAATCCCGTCGGCGGCCACCAGCGGCGAAGCGATCTTTCTGCCCGCCGAGGGCATCACGCGACTGAACGTGCCCGGCATGTCCGAGCCGACGCGGCAATGGAGTTCCAACCGGCTGGGTCCCTCGTCGCCAAGTCCTATTCTGCACGAGGGCCGATTGTATACGATCACCAGCGGCGGCGTGCTGAAGTGCGGCGACGCGGCCAGCGGAGAGGAACTGTGGGTGCTGCGGATTGACGGCACGCACTGGGCCACGCCGGTCCTGGCCGGCGGCTTGCTGTACTGCATCAATTTCGATGGCGTGGCCAAGGTGGTCGATCCGTCGGGAGCGGAGGGCAAGATCGTCGCCACCAACCAGTTCGGAGAAAGCATCCAAGGCTCGCCGGCGGTCGCCGGCAACGCCCTGTTCGTACGCAGCGACAAACATCTGTGGAAAATCGCGGCGCCGTAACCCAGCAGCTCGAAGTTCCGACCACCGGCCCGTTACTGGCCGATGTGCGGCCGCCGGGCTCGAAGAGCATCACCAACCGCGCATTGATATGCGCCGGCTTCGGTGCCGGTACGTCCACGCTCAGCGGCGCTCTGGACAGCGAGGACACGCAGGTCATGGTGGCCGCGCTCCGGCAACTGGGAGTGGACGTGCAGTGGGACCGGGCTTCGGAAACGCTGCGCGTCCGCGGCTGCGGCGGCAAGCCGCCCGAAGCGCGAGCCGACCTGCTGCTGGCCAACAGCGGCACGTCGATCCGCTTCCTGACCGCGATGCTGGCCGCCTGCCACGGAACGTACCGGTTGGACGGCGTGCCTCGCATGCGGCAGCGGCCGATCGCCGACCTGCTGGCCGCGCTCACGGCGCTCGGTGCCGACGTCCGCGGCGAGCAGCCCGGAGGCTGCCCGCCCGTGCTGGTCGCCTCCAGCGGTTTGCGCGGGGGCGATGTGACGATTCGGGGCGACATCTCCAGCCAGTTTCTCAGCGGCCTGCTGCTGGCCGCGCCGTATGCCCGCGGCGAGGTCGCCATTCACGTCTACGGCACGCTGGTGTCGCAGCCCTATGTGCGGATGACGCTGGCCGTGATGCGGCAGTTTGGCGTGGACGTGAACGAAGATTCGCTGCGCCAGTTTCGGATTCCCGCGCCGGCCGTGTACCGCGGCTGCCACTATACGATCGAACCCGATGCGTCGGCGGCCAGTTACTTCTGGGGCGCGGCCGCGGTCACCGGGGGACAAGTCACCGTGCAGGGGCTGGACCGGCAGTCGCTGCAAGGCGACGTGGCATTCTGCGACTGCCTGGAGCGGATGGGTTGCCGAGTGGACTGGCAGGCCGGCCGGACGACGGTCCACGGTGCGCCGCTGCGAGGGATCGAAGTCGACATGAACGCGATCAGCGATACGGTCCAGACGCTGGCCGCCGTGGCGCTGTTCGCCGAGGGTCCGACCACGATTCGCGGAGTGGCCCACATCCGGCACAAGGAAACGGATCGGATCGCCGACTTGGCGCGGGAGCTGCGAAAGCTGGGGGCCGGCGTTGAGGAGCTGGCCGATGGCCTGCGGATCGTGCCCGGCCAGGTGCGCGGCGCGGTGCTGGACACCTACCAGGATCACCGCATGGCCATGAGTCTGGCGCTGGTCGGCCTGCGCGTGCCCGGCGTGGTGATCAACGATCCAGGCTGTACCGCCAAAACATACCCGCGGTTCTTTGATGACTTGCGTTCGTTGCGGGAGCGGCCAGCATGAGCGACGATCTGCCGGAATCGCAGCCTGCCGAGTCGGAACGGAAAGAACAATCCGCGGCGTCCAGCGGCATGCCCCGTCGCCGCTGGCTGCGGCGCGCGGGTGTGGCGACGGGCCTGAGCCTGCTGGCGGGTGCCGGCTATTGGGGCTGGAAACAATGGCAGGGCAGCGATCGAGCCGTGCTGCGGCAGTCGGACTCGCCGTCGGACGTGGCGCGCGAACTGGCCGACCACTTTCCCGCTCCCCGCGATGCGCGCTTCGAGTACGGCCGGGCGGAAACCGAACGGGCCGAAGCCGCGCGGTACACGAACTTCTACGAGTTCAGCCGCTTCAAGTGGTGCTGGCGGCACGTGGATGCTTTCCAGCCGCTGCCCTGGACCCTGGTGGTCGACGGACTCTGCCGCCAGCCCCTGCAACTGGACCTGGACGATTTCCACCGCCGGTACGCCGATCACCTGGTCGAGCGCCAGTATCGCCATCGCTGTGTCGAGCGCTGGGCCATGGCCGTGCCCTGGACCGGCATCCCGCTGGCGCGCCTGCTGCGCGACGCCGATCCCCTGCCGCAGGCGACCCACGTCCGTTTTGTGTCCTTCGTCCGGCCGGAGCAAGCGCCCCAGCAATTGAACGACTCATTCCCCTGGCCCTATACCGAGGGACTGACGATTCGGGAAGCGATGGTCGATCTGACCATGCTGGCCACCGGGATGTACGGGCAGCCGCTGCTGAAGCAGCACGGCGCGCCGATCCGCCTGGTCGTGCCCTGGAAGTACGGTTACAAATCGATCAAGTCGATCGAACGGATCGAGCTGGTCGATCGCCAGCCGGCGACGTTCTGGAGCACGCTGAATCCGGCCGCCTATCCGTTCGAGTCGAACGTGGATCCCGAGGTCGCTCAGCCCTGGCCGCAAACCCACGAAACCATGCTCGGCACGGGCCAGGTGGTGGCCACGCAGAAGTTCAATGGCTACGGCCAGCAGGTGGCCAGCCTGTATTAGCAGGTCGGCCCAGGAATCGTCGCCATAGTCGCCTTTCGCTCCGCGAAAGTAGCGGGCGCCGGGTTCGTGCGTGCGATCAAAGCGTGCTACAACCGCTGGTGCTGTTGTCGGGGAGCGTTTGTCGCCTTTCGCTCCGTGAAAGTAGCGCGTCGCGCGGGGATTTCAGAGGTGGAAGGTCCGGTCGAGCGGTCCGCTACTTTCGCGGAGCGAAAGGCGACTATGGCAAGGAACAGAGCATGACGCAGTCCGAGATTCCCGGCCCGCAGCCGAGGCGCTCCCGTCCGTTTCAGTTCGGGCTGCTGGCGGAAAGTTTTCGTTCGGGTACGTACTGGGCGGAGCCGGACGACCTGGAGCTGGAAAGCATCCCGCTGGCGATCAATCCAGGTAGTAGTTTGCGGGGCATTCGGGGAGCGGAACGAGAACGTGTGATCGTCGGCCTGGCCGACGGCTCAGCGATCGCCTTGCCCGCGACGCTCGACTCCGAGCTACTGCAGTGCCTATTGACTCGCGACGGCGGCGAAGTGATCGACTGGACCGGACTGCGCCCCTAGTCGATGCAGTGCCGAAGCGAGTGACGAGAAAGGAATAGTTAACCCGAAGCGTCATTCTTGAAGTTGCGTTCTTCGTGGGATCCGCATTGACGCACATCCCTCAAATCCCTTCCGGCCCCCTCCCCGGAAGCCAGGGAGGGGGCCAGAGGGATATCAAGGGGGGCGATTGCCGACGTTGACTCCACGAAAGAAGCACCTTCAAGACGCGTCAGCGAGGGAGAACAAGTACGGTGGTCGAGCGGAAAGCAAGCACAACCGGGTACGCAACGCCGGCCGGCGGCTCTCGTGGAGTCGGCCTGGCGGCGGTCGAGTGCGCACTGATCTTTCTGCTTTGCTTTCTGCTGGGCGGCTGGCTGCCGCCCGACGTGAACGAGGCGCACTATCTGGCGAAGGCCAGGCACTACTGGGATCCCGGCTGGTGCCGCGGCGATCTGTTTCTCGAATCGGCCGACGCGCACCTGGTGTTCTACTGGACGTTCGGCTGGCTGACGAAGTGGATCAGTTTGCCGGCGGTGGCTTGGACCGGGCGCTTGCTGACCTGGGTTCTGCTGGCCTGGTCTTGGCGGCGGTTGAGCTATGCGGTGTTGCCCGGGCCACTGCTGAGTGTCTTGACGGCGGCGATGTTTCTGCCGCTGCAGATGCTGGGGAACATGGCCGGCGAGTGGGTTGTGGGCGGGGTTGAGGCGAAGGGGTTCGCCTGGGTGCTGGTATTTCTGGGATTGGAGGGGCTGGTGCGTCAGCGCTGGTCCAGGATGTGGATCTGTTTCGGAGCGGCGGGGGCGTTTCATGTGCTGGTGGGCGGCTGGTCGGTCGCGGCGGGGCTGGTGGCCTACGCGCTGGCGGGCTCGTCACGGCCCGCCCTGGTCGGCCAGGTCCCCGGCCTGCTGCTGGGAGGCCTGCTGTCGCTGGCCGGGCTCGTGCCGGCACTGCTGCTCAACGCGGGCGTCGAGCCGGCGGTTGTCCGGGAGGCGAACGACATTTACGTTTATTACCGATTGAGCCACCATCTGGTGTTTCCGTACTTCAGCCCGCTCAGCATTCTTTCCCATTTGGCCGTGGCCATCGCCTGGGCCGCCACGGCCTGGGGGTCGCGCGGCGAAGCGGGACCGCGGCGGCTGCACGGTTTCGTTCTGGGGGCGGTGCTGATTGCCGCGATCGGCGCGGTGCTCGGTTCGCTGCCCTATCAACCCTGGCTGGCGGGCGTGCTGCGTTTCTACTGGTTCCGGCTGGCGGATGTGGCGGTTCCGCTGGGAGCCGCACTGGGCATGGGGCTGGCGATCGAGCGCTGGCGGACGGCCGACCGGCCCGTGGCGGCTCAACTGGCGCTGGTCGCAGTAACCTTGCTGGCGGCCGCTTTTTTTGTCCACCGCAGTTGGCAGCAGCAGACCGATTTGCGGCCGGCGGCCGTCAAGCAGGCTCGCCCGGCGGGAACCGCGTCGCCGGCGGCTTTGCGAGCGACGTATGAGGACTGGGTGCGGCTGGGCGAGTGGATCCAGACGAACACCGCGCCCGACGCCGTGTTCATTACGCCGCGCATGCAGCAGTCGTTTCACTGGTTCGCTCAGCGCGCCGAGGTCGCGTCCTGGAAGGACATCCCCCAGGACGCAGGCACGCTGGTCCGCTGGTGGAAACGCATCCAGGAACTGTATCCTGGAAAAGTCCGGCGGTCGGGATTGGAAGCGTTGGGCACCTGGCGGCTCGATGATTTGGCGCGGACCTATGGCGCCAACTACGTGATCCTGGACCGCACGGTCAGCCGGCGGCCGCTGGCCTGGCCGCGCGTCTATCCCAACTCGGCCGAACCCAACGCCTCGTTCGAAGTTTACCGGGTACCTTGATGACTGGTGCGAATCACCTGACCGAGCAGCAATTCCGCGAGCTGCTGGCTCGGCAACTGGCGACGGCCTGTCCCGGCCGGAGAGCGCAGCGGCTGGCCGCGCCACCGCTCAGCTACGGCCGCCATCACGGGCCCGTGCCGCGCACCGCTCGGCGGGCCGCCGTGGCCGTGCTGCTGTATCGCCATCAGCAGCGTTGGCACACGCCGCTGATCGTCCGTCCGGGCAGCATGTCGCTGCATCGCGGGCAGGTGGCATTTCCGGGCGGTTCCTTGGAACCAGGGGAAACGGTCTGGCAGGCCGCGCGGCGCGAACTGTTCGAGGAGCTGGGTGTCCTGCTGGGCGACCAGGCGCTGCTGGGGCAGTTGACGCCGGTCTACGTGTTCGCCAGCAACTTTCACGTCACGCCGCTGGTCGCGCTGGCGGCCGGGCGACCGGAGTTCCGGTTGCAGGCCTCCGAGGTGGACCAAGTGCTGGAAGTGCCCCTGGCCGAGCTGCCACCGGTCAGCCAGTGGGAGCTGGCAACGGTGCGGCGCCGAGCGGTCGTGGGCCAGGTGCCTCAGGTGACGCTGGAAGGGCATGTGCTCTGGGGCGCCTCGGCGATGATCCTGGCCGAGTTGCTTGAAGTGTGGCTGGCCGCTTCGCAGCTCGGTAGCCAGCCCGCCTGTTGAACGAGTATACTGCGCGGCTTCGTTTTTGCAGTGATTCAAGGTTCTTGCAGGAATTCAAGGGAACCTGGCCGGGCGAGCGGCGGATTCCCCATAGCGTCGAAAGGACGGCGGTCGGCCATGATACGTGTCGGCATCCTGGGGGCGACGGGCTACACGGCCCTGGAACTGATCAAGCTGCTGCTGCGGCATCCGGAGGTCCGGATCACGGCGCTCACCAGTCGCCAGACGGACCGTCCCCACGTGTCGGCCGTCCACCCGCAGTTGTTCGGCCGCCTGGACCTGCATTTGGAGAATTTCACCCCGGTCGAAGTCGCCGAGCGGTGTGATTGCGTGTTCAGTTGCTTGCCGCATGCGGCGTCGGCCGAGCTGGTGATGCAGTTTGCCGGCACGCCTTGCCGGGTGATCGATTTCAGTGCCGACTACCGCCTGGACGATGTCGCAACGTACCGGGCGTGGTACGCGGCCGAACATCCCGATCCGTCGCGCGTGGGCCAGGTGCCCTACGGCCTGCCCGAATTGTTCGGACAGCGGTTACGCGAGGCGAACCTGGTGGCCAATCCGGGCTGCAACCCCACGGCGCCGATTCTGGCTCTGGCCCCGCTGTTGCAACTGGGACTGATCGAGCCGGACGGGATCCTGGTCGATGCCAAGTGCGGTGTGAGCGGAGCGGGACGAACGCCCAAGTTGACGACGCACTTTCCCGAATGCAACGAGAGCGTCGTGCCGTACAACGTGGGCCGCCACCGGCACACGCCGGAATTCAACCAGATCTTGCGGCGTTTCAGCGGCGCCGCGGCCCGCGTGATTTTCACTCCGCACCTGGTGCCGATGGATCGCGGCATCCTGACCACGACCTACGCGCGCCCGCGTGGCAACTTGGGCGAACAACAGGCGCTCGACGCGCTGCGGCAATTCTACGGCGACAAGCCGTTTGTGCGGATCGTCGATCATCTGCCGGCCACCAAGGACACGCAGGGGACGAACTTCTGCGACCTGACGGCGCGCCGCGTGGACGACTGGCTGCTGCTGATCGGTTCGATCGATAACCTGATCAAGGGCGCGTCGGGAGCGGCCGTGCAGAACCTGAACTGGATGTATGGTTTCCCGGAGACGACCGCGCTGGTTTGACTTGCGGTGGTTCCCGTCCGGCCCGCGGCCGCCCGGGCCCTGCGAAGGTGCGGAAAAGGTGCAGTGAGGGTGGAACGCATGCAACGACAGATTCCCGAAGGATTTGAATTGGCCGGTGTGCATTGCGGCATCAAGCCCGACGCCAGCCGCCTGGACCTGACACTGATTCGCTGCCAGCGGCCCGCCGTGGGGGTCGGCGTGTACACGCAGAACCTGTTTCATGCGGCGCCGGTGGCCCTGGACCGGCAGCGGACACCGTCGGATCGGATCGCGGCCGTGGTGATCAATTCGGGCAACGCCAATGCGTGCACGGGCCCGCGGGGGATGAGCGACGCCGAGGAGATGGCCCGCCTGGCGGCCGACGCTTGCGGCTGCCAGCCGGACCAGGTGCTGGTGATGTCAACGGGAATCATCGGCCGTTACCTGCCGTTGGAGCGGATTGCCGCGGGAGTCCAGGCTGCCGCCGCGGAGCTGAGCCGCGAACCGCGGGCGATCGAAGCCGCGGCGCGGGGGATGATGACCACGGACAAGGGTCCGAAAATTGCCTCGCGGACAATCGAGCTGGACGACGGGCCCGTGCAACTGCTGGGACTGGCCAAGGGGGCCGCCATGATCGGACCGCGGATGGCCACGATGCTGGCCGTGTTCCTGTGCGACGCGAATCTGAACGCATCGGATGCCCAGGCCACGCTGGAAGGCGCGGTGAACGACAGCTTCAACTGCATCAGCGTGGAAGGTCACATGAGCACCAACGATACGGTGCTGCTGCTGGCCAGCGGCGCTCGCGGCGGTGCTCCGCTGGCTGGTCCTCAGTTGTCGGCCGTGCAGATCGGCGTCCGGGAACTGGCGATCGAGCTGGCGCGGATGATTCCCGATGACGGGGAAGGCTCGACGCACCTGATTGAAATCGAAGTCTCCGGTTGCCGTAACCGCGACGAGGCGTTTCAGATCGCCCGTTCGGTGGCTTCCAGCGCGCTAGTCAAGACGGCCATCGCCGGCGGAGATCCCAACTGGGGACGCATTGTCTCGGCTGCCGGCTATGCGGGCGTGGCCTTCGATCCGCAGCATGTGGAGTTGTTCGTCAACGGCATTGCGCTGTTCCGCAAGGGTAGTCCGCTGCCGTTTGACGAACGGGCCGTATCGCGGGCCATCTCCGGCCAGCGCGACACGTTGATCCAGCTTGGCTTTGGCGAGGGAGACGCGGTCGTCCGTTTCTGGACCAGCGATCTGACGGTGGACTACGTCCGCTTCAACGCCGACTACAGCACCTGACGTGGGCGGGAGCCGGAGGGCGAGGTTCCCAGCGGCGAAAAACCGGCCAGCATCGTCATCTGCCAGCGGGCGCCTTGGGCCGGTCAGGTTCCGTCGTAATCGAACGTCTCGATGCGGCTCACCTTGGACTGGTGCATTTGGCCCTTGTTCGACCGAGTCGTCTTGATATTCATCCCGGTCGTCGCGTGTCCCGGCAAATTGGCCGCCATGTAAATCGGTTCGTCGTCGTGAGTCTTCCCCTGCCTCTTCATCTCGGCCATATCCTTGCGGATCAGCTTGACGTCGGTTCCGGGCGTCAGCGGACCATACGTTGGATTCTGCATCTTGGACATCCGCTTGTAGTAAATCTGGCACTGGTTGTGGCCGCCCAGCCGGTACTCGACGTACGTGGTCTCGGTGCGTTTGATTCTTGTACCGACCGACGTGTCGATGCCGCTGATCGGGCCGGTATAGCCGAGCGCGTCGGCCAGGGCTTTCATCTCGGTGCGCCACGAGGCGCTGGTGTTACCGCCTCCGCCATAGCGCCGCGGCCGATAGCACGAACCGTACAGGTGCGTCATATCGTCATGGAACTGAAAATGCCGCCGAATGAACTGGGCGAAGGTCGGGTCCATCGCGCCGCCCAGTCCATAGATGTGGAAGCCGAACAGGCCACCGCCGACCTGCACGACCGCTCCCATGCAGTCGCCCAGGTTGGGAAAGCCCACCGTCGTCGTGTCGAAACCAATCTGCCGTTCGTCGAGATAGATCGCCATCTTTGTTTCCCGGATTACGCGCCATCTGATTGAGCCACCGACCGCGAAGCGGTTCAACCCCATGGTGTATCACGCGGCGGCCCCCGATTGAATACCGCCAGCGGCGTCCCAAGCTTGAGTGGGTATCGCGGCGGCGTTCCCAAGGGGTGGTCGTTACGGTAAGATAAAGCGTCGTGGATGGGTGTTGGCCGGTGGACCTGGATTCCGAGCGATGCGCGAGCAAACGAGCAGGGGATGTGCGGGACCCGTGGCCCGGCGGGAGTTGTTGAAGCTGGGCGCGTTGGGTTTGGGAGGCCTGAGTCTGGGAGACGCTTTTCGCTTGCGGGCCGAGGCCGCGGCGACTCCCAGCGGCGAGCCGGATACGTCGCTGATTTTCATCTGGCTGCCGGGCGGCCCGCCGCACATGGAAACGTACGACATGAAGCCGGATGCTCCGGCTGATTATCGGGGCGAGTTCCGGCCGATTTCCACCTGTGTGCCGGGCATCGAGGTGTGCGAACTGCTGCCCAGGCACGCGGCCGTGGCGGACCGCTTCACACTGATCCGCTCGATCGCCCACACGTTCGCCGACCATGGCGGAGGGCACAAGCGGTTCCTGACGGGTCGCGATCCGGCGTCGCCCGTGGGCTTCGTCAACGATGCGCCGGCCGTGGGTTCGATCGTGGCCAAGGTCCGCGAGGGGCGGAACAACGGGCTTCCCAACTACGTGTCGGGGACCAATCCTGGCCGGGCCGGCGTGGACGTGTACAGCTTCGGCGCGGCCTATCTGGGTCCGGCCTATGTGCCGTTCAACGTGCCTGGGGATCCCAGCGATCCGAAGTTCGAGGTGCCGAATCTGGGGCTGACCAGCGACCTGGCGGGGCGCCTGGACGACCGCATGGGACTGCTGGGACGGTTTGACCGCTTGCGGAGCGAGATCGATCACAGCGGCCTGATGGACGGCGTGGACCAGTTCCATCAACGGGCGATCAGCCTGCTGACGAGTCCGCGGGCGCGCGAGGCGTTTGACTTGAGCCGCGAGCCGGACGCGCTGCGGGACCGCTATGGCCGCCACGCCTGGGGCCAGCGAGCGCTGTTGGCCCGGCGGCTGGTCGAGGCTGGCTGCAGCTTCGTCACCATGGTGATGGAGAATCCCTACCAGTCGGGCGTCTCCTGGCTGCAGGAGGGAACCTACAACTGGGACTCGCACGCCGTGAACTGCCATCTCTTCCGCGACGCGCGCGTCCGCCTGCCGATTTACGACCAGGCAATTGCGGCGCTGGTCGAGGACCTGTACGACCGGGGACTGGACAAGAAGGTCCTGCTGGTGGTGACGGGCGAGTTCGGCCGCACGCCGCGGATCAGTTCGCAAACCGGCACACAGACGGGCGTGGCGCAGCCCGGCCGCGACCACTGGCCCAATGCGATGAGCGTGCTGGTGGCCGGCGGCGGCATCCGCACGGGGCAAGTGATCGGTTCCACGACTTCCAAGGGAGAAACTCCCAAGGACCGCCCGTTGACGCCCAACGATCTCTGGGCCACCGTCTACCGGCACCTGGGAATCGACCACCACCAGGCGTTTCCCGACCACAACGGCCGGCCGATGCCGATCCTGCCCTACGGCGATCCGATCGCCGAGCTGTGCTAGGTTTCGCGGAGTTGTTCCAGCTTCAGGCCGCACGGGCCGCACTGTCCCGCTCATCCGCGGGCGGCGGCAGAGCGTGTTCCATCTCCCACAACCGGGCCTGCCGCACGAATGTGTTGAAGTAGGCGGTCAACATGCAGACCTGGATTCCCGGCAGACCGTCGAGGAAGCCCAGCCGCAGGATATACAACTGCAGGAACCGCAGCAGCGGCCGCAGCAGCAGGTCGAACGCCCCCGTCCGCTTGCCCGCTTGCCAGGCATCCTGGGCGCTGAGCCGCGTGTAGGCCACACGCTTGCGGAAGTAGTCGTCGTAGCTCCAGATGCTGTAGTGCAGCAATCGCTGCTTGAGCCAGCGGCTGCGCTGCCGCGAGACCTCGATCTCCTCGTGCACCCTCCGCGGCCCGTAGCGGCAGCGGTCGCGGCGAATCAGCCGGCAGACGTCGTCGGTGTTCCAGCCGCAGTGTTTGATTTCATGGCCCAGGAAGTAGTTGCGGCGGTAGATCCAGTAGGCGTCGACGTCGTCGGGCGGCGCGGCCAGCACGTGCCGGATTTCGCGGCACAGTTCGGGAGTCACCCGCTCGTCGGCGTCCACGATCAGCACCCAGGCGTGGCTGGCCTGGCCGATCGCCCAGTTCTTGAAATCCGCGTAGCCGACGAATTCGCGCTGAATCACCCGGCAGCCGCCCAGGCCGCGAACCAGTTCGACCGTGCCGTCCGTCGACAGCGAATCGGCCACGATGATCTCGTCGGCCACGTCGCGCACCGATTCAATGCACTGGCGGATGTTGCCGCGTTCGTTCTTGCACGGGATGATCACCGTCAACTTTTCGGCCATCATTCTCTCCAGCGGTCCGCGTGCGACCGCGGACTGCCTGGCGACCGCTTCCGAACCGTCGCGGGGGAATCCCGCGCCTCTCACATGGTTCATCGTCCGCTGGCACGAGCAACTGCAGGGATTATGGCGAGTTTTCCGGTTAACTGGAGTTTACCGTCGCTCAGGCGGCTCGCCGCGCGGCGCCGGGCTGGTTCGAGGCTTCCGGTTTGCCGGCCTGGTTCCTCCGCAGCACGATCAGCGGATACGCGCCGCGGCGCCCCAGCAGGCCGGGCATGCTCTCTTCAAGTTGGAACAGCGCTCGCAGCGCCGCTCGCCCGGCCAGCGCCCGGTGGAAATACGATTGCAGCAGATCGACCGACACGCTGCGCCAGCAGTGAATCTCGAACTCGAAGGGCCAGGCCTGGCGAGTGAACCAGCCGCAGGAGTGCGCGTGGAAGTAAAGCGGCGAGTCGGCGGGCGACTTGCCGGCCTGGTCCGCGCCCAGGCGCCGAGCGAACCAGTCCGCCAACCGGCTGGCGATGCGAACCGGCAGCCGCGCCAGGCGCGGCGGCAGTTTCAACAAGCGGATCCAGGGCGACTTCCAGGCGTAGACCACCACGGCCGGATTGCCCGGACGCACCACTCGGCTCAATTCCCGGAACGCGGTGGCCTGTTCGTCGGCCGGCACGTGGTAGATCGTATGCAGCGAGACGGCGGCGTCCACCGCGCCGTCGCGCAGCGGCAGGTTGGTGATGTCGCCCAGGATGTAGATGCCGCGCGGGCCCAGGTTGCGGCGGGCGGCCTGCAGCGCCGCGAACGACAGGTCGACGCAAACCCGGCGTTCAAACCCGCGCGAGTAGGCCAGGTATTCGGGATACTGCACCGGCCCGGAGGCGGCGTCCAGCAGGTAGCGTCCGGCCGGCGGCAGGTGCCGCGCCACGCGCAGGTGGCAGCGGTGAATGTATTCGGCCGAGACCGACCGGCGATCCTCGAACCGCGCCGCGTCGTCGAACACGCCCCGGTCGTCGATCGTCCAGCCGACTTCGTCGTAGAACCGCCGCACGCGCTGCTTTTCCGCTCGCAGGCCAGCTTGCGGGCCGCGCTGCGAGTCGGCTCCCGCCGCGACCAGCGCCAGTTCGGGCAGCAGCAGCACGATCTGCTGGCGGACGGCGTAGCGGTAGCGCCCGTCGCGGGTCG
>JAGFJK010000077.1 GCA_024102795.1 Pirellulaceae bacterium | reverse complement strand
GGCTTGGCCGGCGGTTCAGCAACCGCCGGCCGCTAGCGGGACACGGGTGGAACGACCGTCAGCTCGTTCCGTACCTCCGAGATTCCCGGTTCCAGCGTTGCCAATCGAGCGATTAGATCCCGATCGTTCTCCGAGGCAACCGTACCTCGCAACACCGCGGTCTGTCCATCCATGACCACCTCGATTGGGCCAGTCAGGCGGACCCCCGGCAAGTTGGTCAGGCGAGTCTGAAAACGACTGCTCACGATTTCGCCGGAAATCGAGGCTTGTGTGAACCCGATGCGGATCGGGGCCCGGATCGGCAACTGGCCCGTGCCGGCGCGTTGCCCTTGCCGGCCGACACCCGTCTGACCGCGCCCTTGCTGGGCGCCAAATCCTCCCAGGCCGCCGCCAAAGCCGCCCAGACCGCCGCCAAAACCTCCCAGGCCACCACCAAAACCGCCGCCTAAACCGCCCAGATTGGATCCCAACGCCAGGCCAGCGCCCAGTCCGGCGCCGGCGCCAAGCCCGGTGTTGGCGCCTGACAAGCTGCGGATGTTGCCCGCGCTGGCGCTGCTGGAACCGACAAACGCGGTGTCGTTGCGTTGGATGGCCGCGGAACTGGACAATTCGCCCGTCTGGGTTAAGCCGGCGCTGCGGTCACCCAATCCGGTCACTCCTCCACCCACGGTGCGCGTGCCACCGAGCCGGCTTTGTGCCTGCGCGGAACCCGCCGACGATAACACCAGGCCCGCCGACAACAACACCAGGCCCGCGGACAACACAGACAGGCCCGAGCCACGCAGTTGTCGCGACATTGCATTCGTCCTTTACCGGAGAGAGCGAGATTTCAAGGCCGCCGTCCGCGGGACGGACCGGTCCGTATTCCACTCATCGACACGACACCCGGCCCAGTCAATTGAACTGGCCGAGTGCGGGATACTCCCCTTGGGCAGCCTGTCCTAATTGTGCACACTTGAACGACCTTGGCAACGCAAATCGGCGATCGGGGCGGGATTTCGGCGGAATTGAAACAGTTTTCCGGTCGCGTGGGTAGTAACGGTAATCGCGGT
This sequence comes from Pirellulaceae bacterium, assembly GCA_024102795.1. GTDB lineage: Bacteria > Planctomycetota > Planctomycetia > Pirellulales > Pirellulaceae > JAGFJK01. The sequence continues at coordinate 20,229 of JAGFJK010000077.1, read as the reverse complement.
CGGGAGCCGCGGCGGCGAGATGGCCGCTGAGCGGCGCGCGGCCCCGGATGCCGCTCGCGTCACGGCGCAACGCCGTTGCCCGATCCATGAGCCAAACCACACCGCACCCCCGTTGTCAGGAGTTGACCGTCGTGAACTTCCGTATTCGACCCGCCTGGGTTCCTAGCTTGCTGGTCGTGTGCAGCGTCGCCTTGTCGCCCCTCATGGCTTGGGCGGAGCGACCGACGGCTCCTCACCTGCTGCCGCGAGACACACTGGCCTATTTCCGGATCCATGACGTGCCGGAATTGAAAAAGCTGTTCCAGGAAACCACGGCGGGCAAGCTGGCGGCGGACGAACAGATCCGGCCGCTGCTGGGCCAGCTTTGGGCGTCGGCGACGGAGGCGTTCCAGCCGATCGAGGACGAGCTGGGGCTGTCGCTGGACGAACTGACGCAGGTGCCGCAGGGCGAGTTCTGCGTGGCTCTGGTGGCACCCGATCAGGGGCGGCCGGCCCTGGTGATGCTGCTGGACGTGGCCGACAAGCGGGAAGCGGCGGACAAATTGCTGGAGCGGGCCGATCGGGCGATGACCGATTCGGGGGCGGTCAAGACCGTTGAGACGCACCGCGAGGTCGAGCTGCGCGTGTACCAGTTCGCGGGCGACGCGGGTGGCCAGGTGGTGCAGTTCGAGCGGGAAGGCCTGATCGCGATGGTGACCAACCTGGAACTGGCCAAGGCCGTGCTGGATGTCTGGGACGGCCAGCGCGAGGACGCCCAGACGCTGGCCGACAACCGCAAGTTCACGGCCATCATGAAGCGTTCGGCGGGCACGCGGGAAGAGCGGCCGCAACTGGCCTGGTACGTGGACCCGCTAGAGTTGGCCCGGCGCGCGGGCCGCGGAAACTTCAGTTTCCAGGCCGTGCTGGCCCTGTTCGACCCGCTGGGACTCGACGGGCTGCAGGCGGTCGGCGGTAGCGTGATCCTGGGCAGCGAGGAGTTCGATTCGATCGTGCACCTGCACGTCTCGCTGGCCACGCCGCGCGAAGGCGTGCTGGACGTGCTGGCGATGCAGTCGGGCGACACAACGCCCGAAGCGTGGGTCCCGCGCGACGCGGCCAGTTACATGACGATGCACTGGGACCTGGAGCAATCGTACGCGGCGATCGAGGAGGTGTACGACCTGGTGCGGGGCGAAGGGGAGTGGGGCACGATGGTGCAGCAGCAGGTGTCGGATCGCCTGGGAACCGATTTGCGGAACAACCTGGTGGGCGCGATGCGGGGTCGCATCTCGATGCTGACCTGGATGGAAAAGCCGGCCCGGTTGAACAGCCAGAGCCGCATCATCGGCATGCAGCTCAAGGATCCGGCGGCCTTTCGCGCCACGCTGGACGACATCATGAACAAGTTCGCCGACAACTGGGATAAACGGTCCTATGGCGGGCAGGCGTACTTCGCGCTGCGCGTGCCGGAGGGCGGTCCGCGGGGTCCAGGCGCGAATGGGTCAGGGGATCGCCGGCCGCTGATGCGGGACCCGGAACTGCTGGTCGCCGTCCAGGACGACTATGTCTTGCTGTCCGACAGCACGAAGTTGCTGGAGCATGTGATTCAGACGCGGAGCAACCCATCGAACTCGCTGGCCGACGAACTGGAGTTCAAGCTGGTCGCCAGCAAGATCAAGCGGCACGCCGGGGGCGAGAAGCCGGGCATGATCTACTTCGATCGGCCGGAGGAGGGGATGCGGCTGCTGTACGACCTGGTGACCGGCGATGCGACCCGCCAGCGCCTCGGCCAGGCGGCCGAATCCAACGGGTTCTTTCAAGCCTTGAACAACGCCTTGAACGACAACCCGCTGCCGCCGTTTCATCAGATTGCCCGCTACCTGGCTCCACGGGGCGGGATGGTGATCAACGATTCGACCGGCATCCACTACACGATGTTCGGCATGCGCCGCGAGACGAAGTAGCACCTGCGCTTCTTGCAAACTGCCGGCATCTCGGCTAGTTCTATAAGGCTTGGCAGTCGCGGTGTCCTGGCGGGCCGCGGCCCGCCGGCCGTGTGAGGCGGCTCCTCACGGAACGACCGAACCCAGCAACCAGGTGCAGGCACTGATGGCGAAGAGCGAAGCGGGCGAAGGGACTCCCAAGCGGGTGCTGATTGTGGACGACGATGCCGAGATCGTCGAATCGATTCGGTTCGCCTTGGAAACCAAGGGGTACGAAATCCTGATTGCCCGCGACGGCAACCAGGGTTTGGCGATGGCCGAACGGGAAGATCCGGACCTGGTGATCCTGGACATGATGATGCCCAAGCGGAGCGGGTTTCTGGTCCTGGAGAAGCTCCGCCGCACGCGTCCGGTGCCGATGCGGGTGATCATGATCACCGCCAACGAGGGCAGCCGGCACAAGGCGTACGCCGAGATGCTGGGCGTGGACGATTACATCCGCAAGCCGTTCGCCATGGACCGGCTGATGGACAGTGTGCAGCGGTTGTTGGCTTAAAGGCCCTCCGACAAATCGCTTCTGGCTCCCTCGTTGACGCCGCGGGTTCCAAGTTCGAGCGTGTCCGGGGGATGTCCCGGGCGACGCGGCGACGCGGGTGGATGTTCGGGAGGCCCCCGGTTGTGCCGCGCATTGCTCGCCTTAACTGGCGACAGTTTCACCGTTTATGATTCGCGGCCCGGAGCCCGTCCGGCAGCGTCGGGGCGGAGAAATGAAAAGACTGCTCTTGCCGTAACCTCGCCGCCAAAATAACCTAAGGTTAGATGGATAGGGGCTGAGTTAACGGATTCTCCGAACGACCCTCCTGCGACACGCCGTTCGGAAGCCGCTCCTCTCCGACGCACCTTCCCAGCGATCTTTTTCAAGTTTCTGCCCACCCGCGAGTGATGGACAAGCGTCGTTTCCGACGCTCAGCGGGACGCCTCAGACCAACTGGCGTTTCCGGCTGCGCGGTCCGCTCGCGACTTTCTTCGCGCCCCGCGTGCGCTGTGGGCTGCGCGGTGAGCAACCGCGGAGCCGGCGGTCGGGGTTGCGCGGAAAGGTCCTGGCGGGTGGGAAACGCTCGAAAGATCGCCCGGTGAGTCACGTAGGAGGAGCGGGGCGAAGCGGGAACAGGCAACAGAAGGGCACTTTCCACAACCATCACTCGCCGGTCGCGCCGTGCGGCCGGGCGGGATCGGGAGGTCACGGGTATGTCGAGTGGCAGCGAAATCATCCGCCTGGTGGCTCAGCGGCAGGATCTGGACCAGTTCCGCAAAAAGAACTGGCTGGGTTCCTTTGAGCAGTACCTGGAACTGGTGCGGGCCAACCCGCTGGTGACCCGCAACGCCTTTCAGCGGCTGTACGACATGATCATGTCGCACGGCACGAACGTGTACGAGGAGTCGCGGGGCGAGAACCGCACGCATTACCGTTTCTTTGACGATCCGTTCGACAACGGCAAGGACGCCGTATTCGGGATCGACGAGTCGCTGGAACACCTGGTCAACGCCTTGATGAGCGCGGCCAAGGGCTACGGCATCGAGAAGCGGGTGCTGTTGCTGCACGGTCCGGTGGGCAGCAGCAAGAGCACGATTGCCCGGCTGCTCAAGAAGGGCCTCGAACGCTACACCGGCACGGACGAAGGCGCGCTCTACACGCTGGGCTGGCACGACCGCGATTCGGGCGAGGTGCAATGGTGCCCGATGCACGAGGAGCCGCTGCACCTGATCCCCGAACGCTTTCGCGGCGAGGTGCTCGCACAGCTCAACGCCGGCCGCGACCCGCACGAGGTCCAGGTCCGCGTCAAGGGCGAGCTCTGCCCCTACTGCCGCTACATGTACACCGAACGGCTGCGGCTGTACGACGGCGACTGGACGCGCGTCGTGGAGGACGTCCGCGTCAAGCGGATCATCCTCAGCGAACAGGACCGCATCGGCATCGGCACGTTCCAGCCGAAGGACGAGAAGAACCAGGATTCGACCGAGCTGACCGGGGACATCAACTACCGGAAGATTGCCGAGTACGGCAGCGACAGCGACCCGCGGGCGTTCAATTTCGACGGCGAATTCAACATCGCCAACCGGGGCCTGGTCGAGTTCATCGAGGTGCTGAAGCTGGACGTGGCGTTCCTCTACGACCTGCTGGGCGCCAGCCAGGAACACAAGGTCAAGCCGAAGAAGTTCGCTCAGACGGACATCGACGAGGTGATTCTGGGGCACACCAACGAGCCGGAGTACCGGCGGCTGCAGAACAACGAGTTCATGGAGGCCTTGCGCGACCGGACCGTCAAGATCGACGTGCCCTACGTGACCCGCCTGTCGGACGAGATCAAGATCTACGAAAAGGACTACAACCAGGCCAAGGTCAAGGGCAAGCATATCGCGCCGCACACGATCGAAATGGCCGCCATGTGGGCCGTGCTGACGCGGCTGGAGGAACCTCGCAACGCGGGCCTGACGTTGCTGCAGAAGCTGAAGCTGTACAACGGCAAGTCGCTGCCGGGGTTCACCGAGGAGAACATCAAGGAGCTGCGCAATGAGGCGGTGACCGAGGGCATGCAGGGCATCTCGCCCCGCTACGTGCAGGACAAGATCTCCAACGCCCTGGTCGCTCATCCCGAAGCCCGTTCGATCAACCCCTTCATGGTCCTGAACGAGCTGGAATCGGGCCTGAAGCACCATTCGCTGATCACCAACGAGGACCTGCGGGGCCGGTACCGCGAGCTGCTGGGCGTGGTCAAGGAGGAGTACGAGAACATCGTCAAGAACGAGGTCCAGCGGGCGATCGCCGCCGACGAGGACGCGCTGAAGCGGCTGTGCGGCAACTACATCGACAACGTCAAGGCCTACACGCAGCGGGAGAAGGTCAAGAACAAGTTCACCGGCCAGTACGAGGAACCGGACGAGCGGCTGATGCGGTCGATCGAGGAGAAGATCGACATCCCCGACAGCCGCAAGGACGACTTCCGCCGCGAGATCATGAACTACATCGGCGCCTTGTCGATCGACGGCAAGAAGTTCGACTACAAGACGAACGAGCGGCTGTACAAGGCCCTGCAGTTGAAGCTGTTCGAGGACCAGAAGGACTCGATCAAGCTGACCAGCCTGGTGTCGAACGTGGTCGACCAGGATACGCAGGCCAAGATCGACGTGGTCAAGAGCCGGTTGATTCGCGACCACGGATACGACGAGGAGAGCGCGACCGACGTGCTGAACTACGTGGCCAGCATTTTCGCTCGCGGTGACGTCAAGGGCGATCACTGATTGGCGGGAGTACGCGGATGTCATTGAAGATCGATCGCGATCGGGCTCGCTTCCGGGACATTGTCCGGGGCAAGATCCGCGAGAACCTCAAGCGGTACGTCACGCACTCGGAAATGCTCGGACGCAAGGGCCGCAACCTGGTCAGCATCCCGCTCCCGCAACTCGACCTGCCCCACTTCCGCTACGGCGACAACGGCCGCGGCGGCGTGGGGCAGGGCGACGGCCAGGAGGGCCAGCCGATCGGCAAGGGCGAACAGGACGGGGACGGCACGGGCCAGGCGGGCAGCGATCCCGGCGGGCACATCCTGGAAGTCGATGTGACGCTGGAGGAGCTGGCCCGGATCCTGGGTGACGAACTGGAACTGCCCCGCATCGAACCCAAGGGCAAGGCCAGCATCCAGCAGGAAAAGTCCCGCTACACCAGCATCCGCCGCGTGGGCCCAGAATCGCTGCGGCACTTCAAGCGGACCTACGTCGAGGCCCTGCGGCGGCAGATTCGCGACGGCACGTACAGCGTCGACCGGCCGGGAGTCGTGCCGATCAAGGACGACCGCCGCTACCGCTCCTGGCAGTCGGTGCCCGAACCGCAGGCCAACGCCGTGATCGTCTACATGATGGACGTCTCCGGATCGATGACCGACGAACAGAAGTCGATCGTCCGCACGGAGGCGTTCTGGATCGATACCTGGCTGCAGAGCCAGTATGACGGCGTGGAGCGGCGATTCGTGATTCACGACGCAGCCGCCAAGGAAGTGGACGAACAAACTTTCTACCACACGCGGGAGTCGGGCGGGACACGGATCAGCTCGGCCTACCGCGTCGCCGCGCAACTGCTGGAGGAGAAGTTCCCGGTCGAGGACTGGAACATCTACTGCTTCCAGTTTTCGGACGGCGACAATTGGGGCGAGGACAACCGGCTGGCCCTGCAACTGCTGCGGGACCGGCTGCTGCCGGTCTGCAACCTGTTCTGCTACGGGCAGGTGGAAAGCCCCTACGGCAGCGGCGAATACATCCGGTCGCTGGAGGCCGCGTTCGGCGCCCAGCACCCGACGATGGTGCTGTCCGAGATTGAGGACAAGGACGCGATCTACGATTCGATCCGCACTTTTCTGGGACGAGGCAAATAACGGGGAGCTCGCCAATGCATCACGCCCAGCCGGCCCACGCCACGCACACCTACCTGGTGCGAGTCGGGCATGCCGAAGTCCGCGTCGAGGGGCAGTCGGAGCAGGACGCCCTCCGCCGCGCTCGGCGCCAGCTCTGCGAGGAAATGCCCCGGCTGTGGGACGTGATCCAGTCCCTGGACGACAGCCGTTTTCAGATCACACGCGAGGCACCCTGATGGTTCGCGCTCCGCATTTTCGCCGGCTGCCGCAGGAACTGGTCGAGATCCAGCGGAAGATGGAGGGCCACGCCCGCGACTACGGGCTGGACTTCTTTCCCACCATCTTCGAACTGGTGGACGCCGACCAGTTGCACGCCATCGCGGCCTGCGGCGGCTTCCCCACCCGCTTTCCCCACTGGCGGTTCGGGATGGAGTACGAACGGCTGACCAAGGGCTACTCGTACGGTTTGCAGAAGATCTACGAGCTGGTGATCAACAACGATCCCTGCTACGCCTACCTGCTGGCCAGCAACATGCTGACCGATCACAAACTGGTCATGGCCCACGTCTACGGCCACTGCGACTTCTTCAAGAACAATTACTGGTTCAGCCAGACGAACCGGCGGATGATCGACGAGATGGCCAATCATGGCAACCGGATCCGCCGCTACATGGACCGCTTCGGCGTGGAGGAGGTCGAGAATTTCATCGACGCCTGCCTGAGCGTCGAGGACTTGATTGATATCCACGCGCCGTTCATCAAGCGGACCGAGGACCGCGACAAGTACGAGTTCCGCGCGGCGACCGAAGTCGGCGAGGAAGACGCGGCCGAATCGACCCGCTTCCGCGCCAAGAGTTACATGGACCCGTTTGTGAACCCGGCCGACGCGCTGGCGCGCGAGGCCCAGCGCAAACAGCAGCAGCAGGCCCAGCGGCCCCGCTTTCCGGCCGAGCCGATGCGGGACGTGATGCTGTTCGTGCTGGAGCACGCGCCGCTCAAGCCCTGGCAGGCCGACGTCCTGTCGATCATCCGCGAGGAGGCGTACTACTTCGCCCCTCAGGGCCAGACCAAGATCATGAACGAAGGCTGGGCCACCTACTGGCATTCCACGATCATGACCCGGCACGGCATCGAACCGGCCGACCTGATCTGCTATGCCGACCACTGCTCCGGCACCCTGGCCAGCTCGCCCACCCGGCTGAACCCGTACAAGCTGGGCGTGGAGTTGTTCCGCGACATCGAGGACCGCTGGAACCGCGGCTGCTATGGCGAGGAGTACGAGCGGTGCGAGGATCGGCGGGAGAAGCAGCACTGGAACACGCAGGCCGGCCTGGGGCGGGAGAAGATCTTCGAAGTCCGCCGGATCCATAACGACCTGACCTTTGTCGACGAATTCCTGACGCTCGACTTCTGCCGCCGGCAGAAGCTCTTTTCCTTCGGTTTCAACCAGCAAAGCGGGTACTACGAGATCGAAAGCCGGCAGTTCGACCAGATCAAGGAGCGGCTGCTGTTCAATCTGACCAACTTCGGCCGGCCCATGATCCGGGTCACCCAGGGGAATTACAAGAATCGCGGCGAACTGTACCTGGAACATGACTACGGCGGCGCGGAACTGAAGCTGTCGTACGCCAAGGACACGCTGACCAACCTGCACCGGCTGTGGCAGAGGCCGGTCCACATCCGTACCGTGCTGGACGACGAACCGGTCGTCCTCTCGTACGACGGCTCGCAGCACACCGCCGAGCCGCCGGAAACGGTCGTGATGGTGAACGAGAATGTGCCCTGGTAGTTTTCCTGACTGGCCGAGGCGGATGCCCACCGCCGCGGTCTGGATCTTGCGGGCGATAAGCGGAGGGGACGATGAGTTGGAGAAAGACGCTGGAACCGCTGCTGCGCGACCTGCTGGCCTCGCAGGACCCGACCGACCGGACCTGCCGCTTGATGCTCGCCGGGCCCGGCGGCGAGCTGCAGTGCGACCTGGACGCCATCGACCAACTGGCCTGCAAGTTCCACCGCCTGGCGCTTCACAGCCCGCAACTGGCCGCCGCCGACGCGGGGCGGCTGGAGGAGATCAGCCGCGGCCTGTCGCAGAAGCTGACCTACCTGCTGGAGCCGATCCGGCCGCTGGAGCGGGATCCCGAAGCGGGCGTCGTCCAGTCGCGCTCCTGGCCGCCGGCGCGCAGTCCCGAACAGGGAACCTGCTACTACGAACTGCTGGCCGAACGGGGCGGCACGCTGACGCTGACCCGCTACGCGAAGCGGCCCGGCGAGGCTCGCCGGCAACTGCCGATCTGCGTCACCCGTGAAGTCCTTTACCGGCTCGCGGACGACCTGGCCGAGGCGGTATCTTAGGTTGGACAGCGCCGCCTTGATTGCAAATGGAGCCCGAAGCGTGGGCGACGGAGGAATCGGTTAGATGCCCTCCCTCGCGAACGCGTCGGGCTAACTGTGGAAAGGATTTGCGTCGCAAGTGGCGCTGTACAATCAGGTTGGTCCCGCGGGCCCGTCACCATCGGAACTCGGACAGGCCGGAGGCCCCGTCACCAACCAAGACCGACAGGCCGGAGGCCCCCTGATGGATAAGCTGAATCTGCAGGACTACGAGTGGAAGATCGTGGTCCGGCCGCTGACGATGGACGACTTCGACGCGCTGGTGGCGATGCAACAACGCTGCTTTCCGGGGATGAAGCCCTGGTCGCGCCAGCAGATCGAAAGCCAGTTGCAGATTTTTCCCGAAGGCCAGTTGGGCATCGAGATCGATGAGCAACTGGTCGCCTCGGCCAGCAGCCTGATCGTCGAGTACGACCCGGCGATGGAGTGGCATAACTGGCACGCGGTGGCCGATCACGGCTACATCCGCAACCACAACCGCAAGGGCGATACGCTGTACGGCATCGAGATCATGGTGGATCCCGAATACCGCGGCATGAAGCTCTCCCGGCGGTTGTACGACGCGCGGAAGGAGCTGTGCCGCGAACGCAACCTGGCCCGCATCATCATCGCCGGGAGGATTCCCGGCTATCACCAGCATGCGGACGAGCTTTCGGCTCGCGAGTATGCCGAGCGGGTGGTTCGGAAGGAACTGTTCGATCCCGTGCTGACCGCGCAACTGGCCAACGGCTTCACGCTGCAGGGCATCATCCCCGACTACCTGCCCTCGGACGGCGATTCGCGCGGCTACGCCACGTTCCTGGAGTGGCGGAATCTGGAGTACCGGCCGGGGGCCAAACGGCGCTACCATCACTGGGTCGAACCGATCCGGCTGTGCGTCGTGCAGTACGAAATGCGGCCCGTGCGGAGCTTCGACGAATTCGCCCAGCAGTGCGAGTTTTTCCTCGACGTCGCCTCGGACTACAAATCCGACTTCGTGCTGTTTCCCGAACTGTTCACCACGCAGCTCCTGTCGTGCGTGCACGCCACGCGGCCGGGCCTGGCAGCTCGGCAACTGGCCGAATTCACTCCGCAGTATCTGGAATTCTTCGGCGAGATGTCGGTCAAGTACGACCTGAACGTGATCGGCGGCTCGCAGTTCGTCGTCGAGGACGAAACGCTGTACAACATCGCCTACCTGTTCGGCCGCAACGGGTCGATCGGCAAGCAGTACAAGATCCACATCACGCCCAGCGAACGGAAGTGGTGGGGCGTCACTCCCGGCAACAAGGTGGAAGTGTTCGAAACCGACTGCGGGCCGATCGCCGTGCAGATCTGCTACGACATCGAGTTTCCCGAGCTCACGCGGATCGCCACCAAGAAGGGGGCGCAGTTGATTTTCGTCCCGTACAACACCGACACTCGCCACGGTTACATGCGGGTCCGCAACTGCTCGCTGGCCAGGTGTGTCGAGAATCACGTGTATGTGGCCATTTCCGGATGCACGGGCAATTTGCCGTTCGTCGAGAACGCCGACATCCACTATGCCCAATCCGGGATCTTCACGCCGGCCGACGCGGAGTTCGCCCGCGACGCGGTGGCCGCCGAGTGCAATCCGAACGTGGAAACGGTGATCATCCACGACGTGGACCTGGAACTGCTCCGCCGCCATCGCGAATCCGGATCGGTGCAGAACTGGAACGACCGCCGGCTCGACCTGTACCACGTGACGTACGAGGAAGACGGCGAGCAGCATCGCATCTGAACGGCGGGCGGGTTCCCGCCGCCGTCATTTCCGGCACATTCCGCCGGATCGCCGCCAGGCGCAAAGGTCGATCCTGGTTTGGCCAACTTGCCTGGTTCGCCCCAGGCGATCTCAAGCCAGAATTGGGAGAACTCCGAGATTATCCCTGAGTCCCCCAATCGCCAGCTTCCCCGGCCCGCGCCCCGCGGCGCCCGCCGTCCACCAGCCATCGCATGGAGCAGATCACGATGAGCGTTCGACACCTGCGGTATGTTCTCGCCGCCTGCCTGCTGGCCGTGACCGCCGGCCAGGCGCATGCCGGCCTGTGCGGTCTGGCCGGGCAGATGGCTCGACGGCACGCGCTGCACGGCTGCGGCGACTGCGACGTGCAGTGCTGCACGGTCCTCAAGACGACCACCCGCACCACGTACGAAAACATCACCGAGACGAGGTTCAAGACGGTCTACGATACGACCTACGAGCGGCAGGTGGTTCAGGGCGTCGACCGGATCCCGATCACCCGTTACGAGGACCGCGAGTACACCTACCATCGCCCGCTGGTCGAAGTGCTGACCCGGCAGGAACCGTACACCGTCACCTGGCCGGTGTATGAGACGATGAGCAAGGACGTGCACTATGTGACGTACATCCCGACGTACGAAACCAAGACCACGCAGGTGCCGTACACCACATACCACCCGGTGACGGAAACGACGACGCGCACCGTCCACTACTCGGTGCCCCGCACTGTCCACACCACCCATACGATTCCGATCCATACGGGCCACTGGGTCACGCGGACCGAGGAACAGCCCGGCCCGGTGCTGCAGCGCTGCGTGCAGGAACCCGGCTGCTGGAAGTGGGACCCCTGCTGCTGCCGCTGCGTCTATGTTCCGGGTCCCTGCCGAATGGTCGAGGTCCAATGCCCGCCGATCAAGGTCTGCCGCCGCGTGTGGGTTCCGCGGGTGGAACACCGCACGGTGACCAACTGCCAGGTGGTGTATGAGTCGCGCACTCGCGAAGTCCCTCACACCACGACGCGCATGGTGCCCGAAACGCACACCCGGCCGATCACCTATACGATGACCCGGATGATGCCCGTGAACCAGTCGCGAACGATCCATTACCAGGTCGCTCGGACGATGAGCGAAGTGCGGACGCGGACGGTCACGCAACCCGTGACGCGAATGGTGCCGGAAACGGGCGTGCAGCGGGTGCCCGTGACGACGTTCCAGGAAGTGCCCACCAGCAGCACGATCGTGGTTCCCAAGAGCATTCCCCGCACCGTGTCGTACACGGTCACGCGGTGCGTGCCTCGGACGGAACTGATCCAGGTGCCGGTCCGCGTGTGCGTCTCGGTCCCGCGCTGCGACTACGATCCGGGATGCTGCGCGGGCTGCGATGCGCCTGGCTGCGATGCGCCCGGTTGCGACACGATTGAAGGCCAGACGCCGCCGGCCGGTGACAATGACGACGTGGCTCCGCTTGCTCCGGAAGAGCCCGCGCCCCTTTCGACTCCGGTCCTGGCCGCTGGTCTGCAGGTGGGCGAGCAGGGGGCGGACGCTTCGCTGGCCGCGGAAGCTTCACGGGCATTCGGCCGCGGACTAAGCCACCTCTGGAACGGGGAATCGGACGCCGCCATCCGCCAACTGCAAATCGCCCGCGATGCGGACGCCAGCAGCGCCAAGTATGCCTACTTTCTGGCCCTGGCCCTGCGGCAAGCGGACCGGGGGACCGAGGCCGACCGGACGCTGGCCGACGCCGTGGAACTGGAGCGCCGGGCGCCGATTTCCGGCTGGGGTCAGTTGATGCAACGCGTCCAAGGCGCCGATCGGCTGTGGATTGAAACGGCTCGCGGCCAGCTCGGACGCTGATCCGTTTGGCCACGCCCTGGTGAGACCAAGACGTATCCGACCTCGCATGATGGTTCGGGAATGGGCAGCCCATCCTGGCGCAGGCCATCGAGATGCATTCGGATCGCTTCGGCCATACGATGTTCCACTTCCGCACGATCAGATCCTGTCGCAACGCATCCAGGCAGATCCGGCGAGAACGCGGAGAGGTTTTTCGCCATCCTTTCGATCACGATCAGATACCGGTCCGATGTCACGTTTGCCATAGCGTCATTCCTTGAGACCCGCTTGCCGAAGAATGCTATTGAGGGTGCCAGGAGGGAGATCATCGTTGAGGTGGCCTGCGATCGTTACCCGACCGGGTTTCGTCGGATGTTTGAATGCCGGTGACTGCCTCTGGTCGTAACCAGTTTCCAGCCGTCAGCTTCGATCAGGCGAATGACATCGCGAACGGTCATCGCCATCAAGAAGTCTCCGGAAGACGTAGGAAGACGTAGAATGATCGCCAAGTCATTATATACGCCACGATTCAAGCAGAACACACTACGGGACGAGTAAGTGTTGCTCCATGTGCCGAACTTGTAATTCTCCCAATCGAACGCACGTTCGACCCGCGCCGAGCCAAGATCCAATCAGACCTAGACCCGATGCCCGGCCAGCCAGCCCGTACTGAATGCGGCTTGAAAATTGTAGCCGCCGATCGGGCCGTCCAGGTCCAGAATCTCGCCGGCCAGGTACAAGTTGGGCACCAGCTTGCTTTGCATTGTCCGCGAATCGACTTCCCGCGGCGAAACGCCGCCGGCGGTGACTTCCGCCTTCTTGAAACCGAGCGAACCGTGCAGCGGCACGTCGGACGCCTTCAACCCGCGCAGCAGGCTCTGCCGCTCGGCCCGCGACAGCTCCGCCAGCTTGCGTTCCAGCGGGACGCCAGCGACTGCCAGCAGCGCGTCGACCAGGCGGCGGGGCAGCCAATCAGCAAGTATCCGCGCCACTTGCATCTTGCCCTCGGCCGCTCGCAGCCGGGCCAAGACCTGCTCCTCCGACTGTTCCGGCAGAAAATCGCAGACCAGCGCCAGCGACTCCTGCCCCAGCCGCGCGGTGACTTCGCGGCTGACGTCCATCACGGCCGGGCCCGACAGACCGAAGTGGGTGAACAGGAACGAACCTCGACGTTCGGCCAGCAGCGGCCGACTGCCGTTGCCGCCGGCCCGCAGCCGGACGCGCACATCCGGAACCGTGATCCCTTGCAACTGCCGCACCCAATCCAGCTCGCTGCACAGCGGCACCAGGGCCGGCCTGGGGGTAATGATCGAATGCCCGCAATGCCTGGCCCAGGCATAGCCATCGCCCGTCGTCCCGCAACCGGGATACGATTGCCCGCCGGTGGTCAGAATCACCTTGGCGGCGGTCAGCGTCCGCCGGCTGGTCCGCAGGTCGAAACCCGCGGCCGTCGGCTGCAATGCCGCGACCCCTTCGTCCAGCGCCAATTCCGCTCCGCTGGCACCCAGTCGCCGCAACAGTGCCCGCTGCACGTCCAGGGCCCGGTCGCTGGCGGGAAAAATCTTGCCGGTCGCCTCGACCTTGGTCGGCACGCCCTCGGCGTGGAACAGCTCCACCAGCTCGTTGGGACCCAGGGCGGCCAGAGCCGAGTGGAGAAAGGAGCCCTGATCGCCGAACGCACGGACGATGCCGCGACGGTCGGTGGCCTGGGTCAAGTTGCAGCGGGTACCGCCGGACATCAGGATTTTGACGCCCGGCTTGCGGTTCTTTTCCAGCAGCAGCGTGCGTTGTCCGCGGCTGGCGGCGCAACTGGCCGCCAGCAGTCCCGCCGCTCCCGCTCCGATCACCACCACATCCCACTGCATGGCTGGCCTGACGGCGTGTGGACCGGGCTCGCCCGCTGGCCTACGTGCGGCAGCGCGAGGGCCGCGCCGAGCCGGACACGAGTCGGGGCTGAACCGGGCGCGGCGGCCAGCGTCATTATGAGGACCTGCGGCCGGGTTGACAAAGGGCCGCTCCGGGCAGGGACAGCAGGGCGGGCAGCGGCGGCAAAGCCCCCCAGGGGGCATTGGCGTAGCCCGACGGAAGTTGACCGGCGGGGGCGCGGCTTATACCATGAAGCAGCTTTGCGGGAGATGATCGGTGCCACAGATCCAACAGGCGCGCGGCGGTGAGAGCATGGGTGTAACGTACTTCAAGCGTTACCGCATGGAGACCGAACTGGATCGGATCGGCTTCGCGCCGCCCGATCTGCCGCGGGGCTACGAGTTGCTGGCCTGGGACGAGGGGCTGCTGGCGGCGCACGCGGAGGCGAAATACCGCAGTTTTTGCTTCGAAATTGACGCCAACGTGTTTCCTTGCCTGGGGGACCGCGAAGGGTGCCAGCGGCTGATGAACGAGATTTGCGGGCGGGATACGTTTGTGCGCCAGGCGACCTGGCTGCTGTCGTACCGGGGGTTGGCAGGTCCGGAAGGGGAAGTCTGCGGCACGATTCAGGGACTGCGCGACCGCGGCGGCCTGGGAGCGGTCCAGAATCTGGGCATCACGCCGCGGCACCGGGGGCAGGGACTGGGAACGTTGCTGCTGCACCGGGCACTGACCGGGTTCCAGGCGGTCGGCCTGCCACGAGCCTATCTGGAAGTGACGGCGCAGAACGTGGGTGCGCTGCGGTTGTACCAGAGGTTGGGGTTTCGCATCGTCAAGACGGTCTACAAGGCTGCCGAGGTAGCCTACGCCTGACAACGGTGTGCACGTATTGATGAAAGCGATGCCGTGTCCTCGACACAGGTTCAAATACACGCGCTGGCGAACGGTCTGGTGTTGTTGGCCGAGCCGATGCCCTGGTTGGAGTCGGCCGCGTTCTCGCTGCTGGTTCCGGTCGGCTCCGCGCACGACCCGGCGGACCGGTTGGGCTTGGCCAGCTTTGTCAGCGAGATGATCCAGCGGGGCTGCGGCGCTCGTTCCAGCCGGCAGTTTGTCGAGGATCTGGACAACCTGGGCGTGAATCGCTCCAGCGCGGTCTCCAACGCGCATTCCAGTTTTGGCGGAGCGATGCCCGCCGAGAAAATCTACGACGCCTTGTCGATCCACGCCGACATGCTGCTCCACCCGCACTTGCCGGCCGACCAGTTCGAGGACGGGCGACTGGTCTGCCTGCAGGAGATTCATGCCGTCGAGGACGACCTGGCACAGCAGGTGATGTCCGAGTTGCGGCGGCGGCGCTATCCCGATCCGTTCGGCCGCACCAGCTACGGGACGCTGGACGGCATCCAGCAGACGACGCTGGACGAGCTGCGCGGACACTTCGAGCGGACGTATCAGCCGGCCGGCTGTATCCTGGCGGTGGCCGGCAACCTGGACTGGCCGCAACTGCGGGACCACGTGGAGCGGTTGTTCGCCGACTGGCATGCCCGGCCGCTGCCCGCCGTTCAGCCGGCGGCGGCCGAGGGCGGTTACGGCCATCTGGAACAGGATTCCAACCAGACGCACATCGCCGTGGCCTATGCCAGCGTGCCGTACGGCCATCCGGACTATTACCAGGCTCGCGGCGCCGTCGGCGTACTCAGCGACGGCATGAGCTCGCGGCTGTTCACCGAAATCCGCGAGAACCGCGGCCTGTGCTATTCGGTCTATGCCACCTGCCATTCGCTGCGCGAGCTGGGCAGCGTGCTCTGCTATGCGGGGACGACGACCGAGCGGGCCCAGGAGACGCTGGACGTGCTGCTGGCGGAACTGGTGCGCCTGGCCGAGGGCGTGCGGCAGGACGAACTGGATCGGCTCATCACCAAGATCAAGGCCGCGCTGATCATGCAACAGGAGTCCAGCCCCTCGCGCAGCAGCTCGATTGCCAGCGACTGGTATTTCCTCGGCCGCGTGCAGACGCTGGACGAGATCAACCGCATCCTGGACGGGCTGTCCTGCGCCAGCATCAACGCCTATTTGAGTCAGCATCCGCCAGGCGATTTTGTCGTCGCCACCCTGGGCAAGCAGAAACTGGAGCTACCCGTTGGAATTTCGTGAGCAGCGGCTGGAGAACGGTCTGGAGATCATCGCCGAGTGCAACCCGCGGGCGCATTCCGCGGCGTTGGCGTTCTTCGTCAAGTCGGGCGCCCGCGACGAAACGGCCGAGGTGGCGGGCGTCAGCCATTTCCTGGAACACATGGTCTTCAAGGGAACGCCGCGGCGATCGGCCGCCGACGTCAACCGGCAACTGGACGAAGTCACCGCCAACTCGAACGCCTTCACCAGCGAGGAGCTGACGGTTTACTACGCCACGATGCTGCCCGAAAAAGTCCCGGCGTCGCTGGAGTTGCTGTCGGACATCCTGCGGCCGTCGTTGCGCGAGGACGACTTCGAGACCGAGAAGCAGGTGATCCTGGAAGAGATTGCCAAGTACGAGGACCAGCCGCCGTTTGGCGCGCACGAGAAGTGCATGGCCGCTCACTTCGGCAGCCACCCCCTCTCCCATTCGGTGCTGGGAACGGTCGCCAGCGTCGGCGCGCTGACGCCCCAGCAGATGCGGGCCTACTTCCAGCAGCGCTACAGCCCGGACAACATCGTGCTGGCCGCGACGGGCCGGATTGATTTCGACCGGTTGGTCGAGTGGGCGGCCGGGCATTGCGGCGGCTGGCAGCCGCTGGCCACGTCGCGCAGCGCGCCGCCCCCGCCGGATCACGACGGCCTGCAGGTGGTCTACAACGAGCTGGCTCGGCAACAGTACGTCGTGCAGATCGCCAATGGTCCGGCCGCCGAATCGGACGACCGCTACGCCGCCCGGCTGCTGGCCACGGTGATCGGCGACGACAGCGGCAGCCGCTTCTTCTGGGCCCTGGTCGATACGGGCCTGGCCGATTACGCGGCCATCGATCCGTACGACTTCCAGAACGCGGGCGTCTACATGACTTCGCTCTGCTGCACGCCGGACACCACGGCCGACAATCTGCGGCGAATGCGGCAGATTCTGGAAGAGGTGGAACTGCACGGGGTGACGGCGACCGAACTGGAACAGGCCCGGAACAAGATCTGTTCGCAGGTGGTGTTGGGCAGCGAACGGCCCGGGAACCGCCTGTTCGCCGTGGGGGGCAACTGGGTGCAGCGGCGCGAGTACCGCACCGTGCGGCAGGAGGTCGACGCGCTGCGGGCCGTCACCCTGAACGACATCGCCGCCGTGCTGGCCCGGTATCCGCTGACGAAGACCACGACCGTGGCCGTCGGCCCGTTGAAAGAGCTGTAGAGAGAAAGCTGTAGACTTGGTTCGCTGGAAGGTTGTCACTTGGGTCTTATCGGAGCTGGAGGAGACATTTCATGGAACGGACGCTGGTTTTGCTCAAGCCGGACTGCGTGCAGCGGCGGCTGACGGGCCAGGTGATCACGCGGTTCGAGAACAAGGGCCTGAACATCATCGCCCTGAAAATGCTGCGGATCACGCCCGAGCTGTCACGGCAGCATTACGCCGAGCACGTGCAGAAGCCGTTTTATCCGGGACTGGAACGGTTCATCACGGGTGCGCCGGTGGTGGCGATGATCGTCGAAGGTCTGGAAGCGATCCGCGTGGTTCGCGAGATGCTGGGAGCGACCAGCGGCCTGAAGGCGGCGGCCGGCACGATCCGCGGCGATTTCAGCAGCAGCCGCCAGATGAACCTGGTCCACGCCAGCGACGGCCCCGAAGCGGCCGCCCGCGAGATCGATCTGTACTTCGACGAGGGCGAAATCTGCGCCTACGAGCCCGCGCTGGTCCAGTGGTTCAAGGCCGGCGACGAGTAGCCGCGCAGAAAAGGTGTCAGGTACCTTTTTGGTTGACTGGGCAATTTGCGGTCGACACAGGGTCTGAGCGCGGGTTGCCCGGAGGAACCGCCAAGGGGCGACCACGCGCACTGCGCCGGACTGATGAGCAGCCGAGGCAATCGGCGGGCGGGTCCCGTACCAGAGGAGGCAAATGGGGTATCCGAAGGGACTCGAACCCTTACCTCCTGGTCCACAGCCAGGCGTGCAGCGACCCCTACACCACGGACACCATCAACAGCAGCCCGACCAGGATTCGAACCCGGAACACCTCGTTAGAACCGAGGGATGATTTCCGTTTCACCATCGGGCCACACTCGTCAACAGCGGAAGGCATGGGAGTCGAACCCACATGACCCGAAGGTCGCACGGTTTAGCAAACCGGCCCGGCGAGCCGTATCCGGCTACCTTCCGAAGAGTTTCGATTTCAAGTGGACTCACCGGGAATCGAACCCGGATTACCGCCATGCCATGGCGGTGTCTTCCCGTTGGACCATGAGCCCGTTCGCGTTTCAGTGGACCGCATGGGAGTCGAACCCATCACACCGACCTTGCAAGGGTCAGTCGCCCCCGACGGCATGCCGGCCCATTCACTTCAGAGGTCCGTCCGGGAATTGAACCCGGTCTTCCGCCTTACCACGGCGGCGTGCGGCCGCAACACCTACAGACCATTCTTGGAAAGTGATCCCGGCTGGAATCGAACCAGCACTTTCCTGCATGTCACGCAGGCGTCTTTGCCGTTGGACCACGGGATCGTCGTATCGCGAGTGATCAGGGTGGGAATCGAACCCACAGAGTCACAGGTTCTCGGCCTGTTCGCTTTGCCGGTTTGCGTACCTGATCGCAGCGAATGTCGCGGGTCCGGGGGTCGCACCCGACGGTCCAGGCTTATGAGGCCCGAATGGGCACTGGCCCACCCGCAATGATTCAGTGACGAAGGGGAGATTCGAACTCCCACGCCCACCGGGCACGACGTTCTGAGCGTCGCGTGTCTGCCAGTTCCACCACATCGTCGTTCGAGTGACGCGGACGGGAATCGAACCCGTGTCGGCGAGCTTGAAAGGCTCACTGCAAAACCAACATCGCACCGCGCCAATGCAAGTGCGTCGGGACGGAGTCGAACCGCCAAAGCCCGAAGGCGGGTGGGTTACGGCCACTGAGGCTTGCCAATGCCCAACCGACGCATGAAATTTCAGTGACGCGGGCAGGAGTCGAACCTGCAAACTCAGGAAGGTTTGAGCTTCATCGCTTTGCCAGTTTGCGTACCGCGCCGTTGCAAGCGCCCTCGACGGGATTTGAACCCGCGATCTCCTGCGTGACAGGCAGGCGAGCACTCCGGACTGCTCCACGAGGACGGAATTTCAAGTCAGTAGCTCAGGTGGGATTCGAACCTGCAAACGTCCGGCGACCAGGTCGCCGCCTGTTTTCAAAACAGGTTCCACATCCAGCCGGATGACTTCCGTAAGAATCTGAGCTGCGGAGGTTGGAATCGAACCAACACCAAGACGTTCAGAGCGTCCTATCCTGCCGTTAGACGACCCCGCAGTTATCGTTCACGTTCACTCAAGCTGCGGGGGCAGGAATCGAACCTGCGTCTCCTGGTTCAAGGCCAGGCATCGTTACCAGCAGCGACTACCCCGCAATGCAGGCCTGAGGGATGAGAGGCCTGAGATCGATCAGCTGCGGCGGCAGGAATCGAACCTGCGTCAGGGCGGTTAACAGCCGCCTACCCGTACCAGCACGGGTTCCACCGCAAGGGAAAACAACAGTCAGGACGGCTGGGTTTGAACCAGCGGTCTCGTGCGCCCGCGACTACCGCTGCGCGGCGGTGCCCGGCGGATGGCCAGGCTTTCCCACCTCCTGAAATAAGAGCGCCCAGCGGGAGTCGAACCCGCACATCCGCCATGGCAAGGCGGCAAGCAGCCGCTACATCATGGGCGCGTATGGCGATTGCCGAATTGTCAAAGAGCCAGAGCACCGGGTGCCCCGCCGCTGAGCTACGCGCCGGGCACCGACCGGCATGGAGGCCGGTTGGTCGACGAGTAGGGCCGGAGGGAGTTGAACCCACACCGTGCGGATTAAAAGTCCGCCGTGCTGCCTGTTACACCACGACCCTGAATCTGGGTGCGGCGTATGCGTTTCAGCCGACGAAT
>JAGFJK010000074.1 GCA_024102795.1 Pirellulaceae bacterium | reverse complement strand
TTTCGCGGAGCGAAAGGCGACTATGCCGCTACTTTCGCGGAGCGAAAGGCGACTATGCCGCTACTTTCGCGGAGCGAAAGGCGACTATGCCCGCTACTTTCGCGGAGCGAAAGGCGACTATGCCCGCTACTTTCGCGGAGCGAAAGGCGACTATGAGCACGGCGGATCCGCGGCGAGCTGCTCCAGCAGCACACGCGGCACGCCGATGTCGACGACCTCCACGCGGCCCGCGTAGGCCCGGGCCGAGGGCTGCACCAGGCCCGGCTTGAGCGCCACGAACGTGCAGGTGCAATCCGCTCGAAACGTCGGTTCGGCCGGTGTGCCCAGGTCGCAGTCCAGCCCGCTGGGAAGGTCGATCGCCAGTCGCCTGGCCGGCCGTCGATTCAACTGCCGGATCACCTCGTCCAGCGGCGGTCGGGGAGCTCCCCGGGCGCCCGTCCCCAGCAAGCCGTCCACGATCCAGTCCGCGTCCGCCACCAACTCGGCCGGCAGACAGGGCTCGCAACCAGCCAGTTCGTGCATCGTTAATCCGGCCCGGCGCGCGATGGTGTAGTTGGCCGCCGCGTCCGGGCTGAGCTCCGCCGGTGCCGACCACAGCAGCAGACGCACCGCATGGCCGCGGTTGTCCAGGTGGCGGGCCAGCACGAAGCCGTCGCCCGCGTTGTTTCCCCGGCCGCAACAGATCACCACGGGTCCGCCGATGCCCAGCCGGCACAGCACGTCCGCGCAGCCCCGGCCGGCGTTCTCCATCAAGACCAGGCTCGACATCCCGAACCGCTCGCAGGCCAGTCGGTCCACTTGCCGCACCTGTTGGCGATTGAGTACCAGGCCCACCATCGACGTGCTCTCCGCTCGACATTTTCCCGCCAGCCGTCGGTTCTGTCCACTCACCCCACCGCCGGAAACCGGCACTCTGGACGCAACTGGCCTGGCGCGTAAAAATTGAGCTTCACAACGCGAAGTTTACAGGCCGCCGGTTTTGTGGCCAGCGGCGGCACCCTGGGAGGACGACCTGATGCCGATCTACGAATACACCTGCCGCAAGTGTGGCAGCCAGTTTGAATTGCTGATTCGCGGTGGCGACGTGCCGGCCTGCCCCAGTTGTCGCAGCCAGCAAGTGGCCAAGGAGCTGAGCGTTCCGGCGGCTCACGCGGCCGCCAGCCAATCCCTGCCGGTGTGCCAGACGCCGGCCAGCGGAGGCTGCGGTTTGCCGCAGTGCGGCAGCGGCCGCTGCGCCTGGGACTGACGGCCTGCTTGCCGCCAAGACGATCGCCGTCAAGAAACGAGCAAAGCGGCGTTGCCGAAGCACCGCCGCTTTGCCGAGCCAATCGCTCCCGAGCTAAAACTCTCTTGGATTCTCAGGTTCGTTTCCTAGTTGGGCAGGATGGCAATCAGCCCGCCGACGGCCGCCGCTTGAGCCGCCGCCCCCCGCAGACTCAGCGGTACCGGGGGCAGCAGCCACGGCGCACAGTTCCCGGGCCGGTAGTAGCCCAGGGCATATTGGCACTCGTGCGGCGGATGGATGCCCGCCTTGTACGGCAGCACGGCAATGTTCACAAAGAAGTGGGCGGCGGACAGGGCGGGTTGCACCAGCGGTCCAGCCGTGTGGCCGTACCGCTCCAACTGGACTTCCTCGAAGTACAGTGGCTTGTTGCACAGCGCCGAGGCCTTCCAGGTCATCGTCAGCGGCTGCCAGGCGCGGCCTTCGAACTGGGCCAGTCCCAGGCCGCATTCGGTCGGCAGGCTCCACCAGGCGGTGACAAAGCACAAGTCTTCGGTGTGCAGCCGGTGAAACGGCAGCTCCGCGCCGGTTCCGTCCGAGTCGACGATCTGGACCCTGCCGCGAGTGTAGTTGGTCATGCGGCCGCGGCCCAACTCCTGGCCGTCCTTGTCGCGCCAAATGCGCCAAGGCGACTGGCCAAGCTGTTCGGTCTGCCGCCGCAGCTCCTCGACCGCATCGTCCTCGTCCGGTACGAAGTGCGGCGTGATATCGATGGAGATCCGGTCCAGCGTGGCGGCCCGCACCAGGTCGCGCGCCGTGCGGCACACCTCCAACTCGGCGCAGCAGTCGCGGTCGTTGTTGTAGGCCGGATGGCAGGAACGGGCTTGATAGCCGCTGTCCGGAGCGGCCGGCAGCGGCTCGGCCTCCCGCGGCGGAGGCGGCGGCAGGTCGTCGGCCTCCTCGGCAGGCTGTGGCGGCAGCGGTTCGGCCGGCTTGGGCGCCGCGCCCTGCGGGTCATTCAACTGGTACTCGCCGGCGAAAGACTCGTCGCTGTCACCGAACGGATCCTGGAATGCGCTGGCCTGCCGCACCGGAAACTGGTCCGGCGCCTCGGCCAGGTCCGTCGCCTGGATCCCCGGAGTTCGCCAGGCCAGGCCATCCTGCGAGGACCCCGCCTGACGGACGGCGGTCGAACTGGTCGAGCGGATCGGCGTGCCGGCCGCGGCGGCCAACCGCCGCGGTTCGCCAGTCGCTCCTCGATGCTCGATCGGCGGCAGCGGGCTGGTGAACGTGCTGCGAGCCGGACCCTGGCCAAAACGCACCGATTCGGCGGTCAATTGCATCGTCGCCCGCTTGCCGTTCCAGTCGGCGGCGACTTGCGGCCGGCCCGACGTTGGCAATCCCTCCGGGACCTGGGCCGGCACGGGCGTGGGCCAGAACAGCGCGGCGGAGCCGAGGACACACGCCAACAGGCCTGTTGCCGCGAGATCCCAGATTGCACGACGCTGCCGGCGGTGCGACCTGCCCCGACGCTCAGTTCCCGTCGCCGCCGGAGATTTCAGGGCTGTAATTCGGTGCTTCCTGCGTGATCGCAATGTCATGGGGGTGACTCTCTCTGACGCTCGCCGCCGAGACTTGGATAAATCGCGCTTCCCTGCGCAAATCGTCAATCGTGCGGGTCCCGCAATATCCCATGCCGGCCCGCAAACCTCCCACCAGTTGGTACACGAATTCGCTCAACGGGCCCTTGAACGGCACTCGGCCTTCGACGCCTTCGGGGACCAGCTTGCCGTTGCCGCCGCCCCCGCTCGACTCCTGCCGGTATCGCTCGTGAGAACCCTTGACCATGGCTCCCAGGGAACCCATTCCCCGGTACACCTTGAACGTTCGCCCCTGGTACAGAATCGTTCGGCCCGGGCTTTCCGCCAGTCCGGCAAACAGGCCGCCGATCATCACGCAGTGTGCGCCGGCCGCCAGTGCCTTGGTCACGTCGCCCGAATACCGAATCCCCCCATCCGCAATGATCGGTGTCCTGGTCTCCTCGGCGGCCCGCGCCGCTTCATAAATCGCCGTGATCTGCGGCACGCCCACGCCCGAAATGACTCGTGTGGTGCAGATCGAGCCGGGCCCGATGCCGACCTTCACCGCGTCGGCACCCGCCTCTATCAATGCCCGACACCCTTCGCTGGTGGCGACGTTCCCCGCCACCACGTCAATCGTCCAGTTCCGTTTGATCTCCCGCACCGTCTCGATCACGTTCGCCGAGTGGCCGTGAGCGCTATCCACGACCAGCACATCCACGCCCTTGTCAATCAGGCTGGCCACTCGCTCCAGATCCATCACTCCCACCGCCGCGCCCACCCGCAACCTGCCCAGCTCGTCCTTGCAGGCGTTCGGGAAGCGTTTCATCATGTCGATGTCTTTGATCGTGATCAGCCCGGTTAGTTTGTAGTTTTCGTCAACCAGCAAAAGTTTCTCCACCTTTTTAGCCGTTAAAATCCGTTCGGCTTGCTCAAGCGTTACATTTCCCGTAGCCGTCACCAACGCCTCACGCGTCATAACCTGCGAAATCGGCAAATCTTGCTGCTCGAGGAATCGCAGGTCGCGACGGGTCAGGATCCCCACCAGCCGGCCGTTCTTCTCGGTGATTGGAATGCCGGAAACATTGTGCAACTCCATCATTTGCTGAGCCCGCGACACGGGGGCCGTCGGCTCCAACGTCACCGGATCCACGATGATCCCGTTGGCGCTGCGCTTGACCTTGTAGACCTCCTCCGTCTGGTGGGTTACCGACATGTTCTTATGGATCACCCCCAACCCCCCCTCTTTGGCGAGGGCAATCGCCATGGCACTTTCCGTGACCGTGTCCATCGGGGAACTCATCAGGGGGATGTGCAGGCGGATGCGACGCGTCAACTGAGTGCTGACGTCCACTTGCGACGGAACCACTTCGCTGTAGCGGGGTTCCAGCAGCACATCGTCGAAGGTGATGGCGGTGCGGACGAGTTTATCTTCCATGGCCGGCTCCCTGCGGACAGTAACATGCGTGGCGAAGCTGGCATTATGCCGCTCTGCCGCTCGCTTCGCAATGTTACGGCTGTCGCCGCCGCCTCGGCAGCCAGGTCCGCCGGCCCATCCGCAACTGCTCGTCGGTCGCGGGAGCGATATGATAGGAAAGCAGTTCCAGTTCGCTTTCCTCCAGCAGCCGGCCGGTCCTGTCGTACCGCTTGGACCACCGGCGGACCACTCCATCCGGGACGCCCGGACAGTGCGTTTCCTCAATCGTTGTCTGGTCGTCCTTCTCGTGCTGGACCGTGCGGACGTGCCACGCCGGGCGGTTCTCGCCCAAGACTTGAATCTCGTCGGACAAGCGGGTCACTTCCACCAACGATTCGAACTGCCGCACCGTGCCCGCCGCGTTCGTCGCCAATGTGTGCCGCTTCAGCACATAGGGCGGGCAACCCGGGGAAAGATGGACGTTCGTTACAGTTCGCGTCCCGTCCTGTTCGACCACCCAGCGATGTACCTGGGTATCGATCGTGTCCTGCCCGACGATCAACGGTTCGGTCCCGACTCGACTCGCGGCATCCGGTGGTTCGCCAAACAACTGGCGGACCATGTGCGGTTCCGCCTTGAACTCCTTGCCGTTTACCGAAACCGTCACCTCGACGCGAAGCGTAAAACCTTTCTCATCCACCTCTTCCAGCACGCTGCGAGTCGTCATCACGCTGGGCGACATCGGCTCGCCCGCCTCGGAATAGGCCCGCGTTGTCACTCGGACTTGCTTCCAACTGCCGGCGGGAAAACGGGCCCAGGCGTGCTGTTCGCGCGGCACCACCCAATCCTGCCCGCCAGTTGCGGCAGGCAGCAGGGTCAGCAGAAAACTGGCCAGGATCAATATGGCCAGCGTCCCGCGATCAGCGCTCAGCAAGAGACGCCCCATGGCCAACTCAGAACTCCCAATTCGAAGTGCCTTGGCTGTCTTCCCTCGTCATTCCCCTTCTCTGCCCTAGTTTGCCATACTAATCTACTCTATCAAGCCGTACGACTGGGCTTGGGGACCCCCCGCGTAGAAAGTGGTCCGTCCGAGAGCTGGTTTAATCAGCAGACTCGGACGAATCGGCCACGTTTGAGGGGGCTGTTTCCTGGGTTGGACCGGGGGAAACAGGATTATCGAGCCGCACGAGGCCTTCGACCAGCGCCAGATCCTGCGAGGCGGGCACGGAACGCAGGTCCAGCAGCAGCCGCTCCTGCTGAATCCGCCCGTAGACGGCGGGAGTGGCTGACCGGCAGTGATGAGCTAACTGGTCGACCGACATGGTTGCCGGCCGCAGCGCGACGCACCAGGTGGGCAGTGCCTGAGTGGGCACGGAGCCGCCGCCAAGCTGCGCGGTGTCCGGCACCGCCTCGGCGTGTTCGATCATCCGCAGTGCCTGCAACTGCGGAGCCAGACGTTCGGCCCGCTGTTTGAGGTTCTCGGCGCTGGTGCCCAGCAAGGCCAGCAGCGGCACGTGGCGAGCGGCCAGGTCGGGGTCCAGGTAAAGCTGCAGGGTCGCGGCCAGGGCGGCCAGCGTCATTTTTCCCACTCGCAGCGCCCTCATCAGCGGGTGGCGGACGATCTGCTGAACCAGCGGCCGGCGACCGACGATGATCCCGCACTGGGGGCCGCCCACCAGCTTGTCGCCGCTGAACAGGACCAGGTCGGCTCCGGCCTTGATGCTGGCGCCCGCCACGGGCTCGTCGCGCAGCCCGAACTTGGCCAGGTCGATCAGCGCGCCCGAACCGATGTCGTCGATCACGGGCAGACCGCGCTGCCGGCCGAGCGTGACGAGTTCGTCGAGCGACGGGGTTTCGGTAAATCCCACGACCACGTAGTTGCTGGTATGCACGCGCATCAAGGCGGCCGTCTGCTCGCCGATCGCATCCCGATAGTCGCCGATCCGGGTCTTGTTGGTCGTGCCCACCTCGCGCAGCCGCGCGCCGCTGGCGCTCATCACGTCGGGCAGCCGATAGCTGCCACCGATTTCGATCAGTTGGCCGCGGGAGACGATCACTTCGCGCCCGCCGGCCACGGCCGACAGCGTCAGCAGCGTCGCGCCGGCGTTGTTGTTGACGACGGCCGCCGCCTCGGCCCCGGTCAGTCGCCGCAGCAGTTTCTCCACGGCCTGCACGCGCTGCGATCGCTGTCCTGTTTCCAGGTCGACTTCCAGGCTAGCGTAGCCGCGCGAGATCTCCCGTACTGCCGCCAGCGCCTCGTCGCACAGCGGCGCTCGGCCCAGCCCCGTGTGCAGCAAAATCCC
The DNA here is from genome assembly GCA_024102795.1 of Pirellulaceae bacterium. Classification (GTDB taxonomy): domain Bacteria; phylum Planctomycetota; class Planctomycetia; order Pirellulales; family Pirellulaceae; genus JAGFJK01. The sequence continues at coordinate 20,205 of JAGFJK010000074.1, read as the reverse complement.
CGTGGCGTTGATCACGGGCCGCAGCGGCGGCTGGCCCTCACGCACGATCCACTCGGCGATCCGCTCGGCCAGCTCCCCCGGATCCGGGATGTGCATCTCGCGGGAGGCGGTTTGCAGTTCCGAACGCAGGTTCTCCAGAAAGTCCCGCACACCGTTGACGACTACGTTCCGGTTGACTCGCTGCACCAGGCGCTGCAGGGGCGGGCTGTCAAGCAGCTCATGTACCGACGGGATATGACGCAAGACGTTGGACATGACGGCTTCCAGGTGTAGATGGGGCGAGGATTCAAGATGACTTCGGTGGTCCCGGCCGGCCGCATTGTAACACACCGCCTTGGCGGGTCACGTGGGCCAGGCTACCCAGGCTGTCGAGACGCGGGAACCGGCCCAGAGAATCGTGCCAGACGCACGGCCGGAGGAAGATGGAGGATGGAAACTCTGTTTGGTGAGAATCGACTCGTGGAGATTGGAGATTGCAAATTGACAACTGACAACTGACAACTGACAACTGACTTCACGCCTGCGCGGCCTGCTCGGACAGCAGCCGCAGGTCGCCCTGCCTGACCGTGAAGCCGATCTGATCCAGGTACTCGCAGTACGGGACGGCGTATTTGCGCGTGGTATCCAGGATCTCGCGAATCTCGCTCATCGTCAGCCCGGCGGTGGCCTGCATGTGGGTTCGCAGCCGCTGCTGCAGTTCGCGGTCCACGTCAGCGTGCAGGAAAAACTGATCCGCCACCTGCACCAGTTCGCCATCCGCGGCCGCCAGGGCGACCAGTTGCGGAACGGCCTGCTGGTTGCGAGCTGTCTGTTGCTGCAGTTCCTTGACCGTGGGAGCGGCCAGTCCGGCGGAGCGGTAGCGGGCCACGATTTCGGCCAGCAGTTTGCGTTCGTTCTGCGATAGTTTGGGTCCCTGGCCGACCAGCGCCACGCCGCGGTCGGTAAGCCGGATCCGCTGTTCCTGCTGCATCCAGCGCAGGACGGCTTCCAGGACCACGTCATCTCCCAGGTAGCGGAACCCGTTGGCCAGTTGCCAGCGGTCCAGCGTGGAACGCAGCGGGTGCTGTTCGTGCAACCGACGCAGCGCGGCTTCGATCCGGTCGGCCACTTGCTGGAACACTCGTTCGTGAACTCGCAGTTGGCGAGTGGGCGAGAGGCGAATCTCGCGCAGCACTCCCTGTTGCCTGAGCACCTCGGCCAGCGGCCCGAAGTCGCGGATTCCGGCGGTGCGCGGCAGATCTTCGACGTTCCAGCCGCGGAGCCCCGCGAAGTACAAGGTCGCGGCCGCTCGCCGCGCCGGTTCCTGGTCCGTCAGCTCACGCAGCATCTCCAGATCGGGTTCGGTCGCGTGCCGCAATCGGGCCGCGTTGGGATCCAGTACCCGGCCGCCTCCGAGCGTCAGGACGGGCGATTCGCTGCGGACGACGAACGGCTGATTCCACACCGTGACGGCGGGCTGCTGCAGCAGCAACTGCGCCGGTGCCGATTCCCCTGGCTGCAACCGGTCGCGGTCCAGTAACAGGACCGAACACATCAATTCGGCCGTTCCCACGTGCAGCCGCACGCGGCTGCGGTGCTTCAGCGGCCAGGGCAGCTCCTTGAGCAGGGTCAACTGCACCGTCAGCACTCGACTGGGCACCAGGTGCCCTGGCGAGGCCAGTTCCTGGCCCCGCAGGATCTCGTCGTGGTGGACGCCCGCCAGGTTGATCGCCGCGCGCTGTCCCCGGTGAATCTCGGCAACGCTGCGATCGTGGTTCTGCAGGCTCCGCACTCGGACCAGCGTGCCCAAAGGCTCGATCCGCAGTTCGCTGCCGACCGCCGCGCAGCCGCTGCTGACGCTGCCGGTAACGACCGTCCCGTGACCCTCGATGGTGAACGTGCGGTCGATCGCCATCCGGAACGGGGCGTCCCGGTCCGAGCCCCGGCCGCTGGCCGCCGCTTGTTCCGCTGCCCGCTCCAAGGCCCCTTTCAGCGCGTCCAGGCCCTCGCCAGTCGCCGCGCTGGTGCGGATCAACGGCGCCGAGGCCAGAAACGTGCCCCGCACCAGTTCGCGGATTTCCTCCTCCACCAGCTCCAGCCAGCCCGCGTCGACCAGGTCGCACTTGGTCAGGGCGATCACGCCGGCGTGCAGATCCAGCAGCCGCAGGATGTCCAGGTGCTCGCGCGTCTGCGTCTTGACCGAGTCGTCCCCGGCCACCACCAGCATCGCCAGGTCCATGCCGGTCGCTCCCGCCAGCATGTTCCGCACGAACCGCTCGTGCCCCGGCACGTCGACGATGCCCAGCCGATACGCTCCCACCGTCAGTTCGGCGAAGCCCAGCTCGATCGTGATCCCCCGCCGTTTCTCCTCCGGCAACCGGTCCGTGTCGGTGCCAGTCAGCGCGCGGATCAGCGACGTCTTGCCGTGGTCGATGTGGCCAGCCGTTCCCAGGATGAGGTCCGTCGTCATGACCCCAGTTTAACTTCCTCGCCGTGACCGTTCACGGGGGCTTGGGACTCCGCCAGGCGACGAGGAAACAAACCAGGCCCCCTGGCACCCTGCCCGCTTCAAATCCCGCCGGCTCGCCTCCGATCGCAGGTCCGACGGTTGCGACGCCCAGTGGGTGCCAACCGCCAACTCCCGCTACTGATCAAACTCCGGGCGCGGCAGGCTGAGGAAATCGTTCACGTCTCGGATCGGCGGCTTGGGTTCCGGCTGGGGGAACAGCCAGGAGAACGCGGAGCTCTTCTTCTTCGCCGGCTGGCTGCGTGGCTTCGACTTGGGACTGGGGCGCGTCCAGGAAGTCATCGACGAGAAGGCCTGGCTGGTATTCCGCTGCATCTTCTGCCAGGTTGTCGGCTGGTTGGGGCGGCGGGGGGCGGAGCCCATCGTGGGCATTTCCAGCTTGGGCATGCGGGGCAGGATTGTCCCTCGCGACTCACTGGCCGCCTGGCGGCTGTCGCGGGAGTTCTTCTTCTGCGAGTGGAACGGGTTCAAATCGGACAGTTGAAACCCGTCGGCACGAGCGGTGGCGACCGAAAGTGCCAGGCTGGTTGCGACCGCCACGAACAGGACGCGATTGAACGTCACGGGACCACCTCCCTGCGGAATTGTTTTCAAGGGGAGAAGGGAAAATTCTAGCTGCAAACCACGCGACTTACCGCCACTTGCCTGGCCGCCAGTCGACACGGCAGGGGCAGCTCGTGCGCGGGGCGGAGTCTCGCAGAAGGACGCAGTGGCGTCCAGGCCATTTCCGACCAAATCGCCCTTGCCTCCCTGCCCTGAACAATTGACCTCTGGGGTCGATTTGGAAGGATGGGAAGAATATCGTCGAGCCGGACCATGGACCCCGGAGGTCATTGGGCCGATGCAGCGGGTTTGGTCCATGGCGGCCTGGCCGGCGCGTGACACCTGGCTGACGGGTTTCGAAGTTACGCTCCGCTCGCTGAAACCATCTGCTGCCGATCTGCTGCCGGGCGAGCTACGATACGGAAGCCCCTCTGGCCCCTTCCCCAAAGTAGTCATCACGCTCCGCGTGATGAGCCTTCCGACCGCCGTCGGAACCATCCGCCGCGGCAAGTGTCCAGCCAGCCTTGCGGGTGGCACAGGTCCGGGCGCTCCTCCACGACCGATGGTGACTCCCTGCGACAGGATACGTTGAGTCTGCAAGGGTTCATCACGCGGAACGTGATGACTACTTTGCCGGAGCTATCCATCCTGCCAAATCGACCCCAGAGGTCAATAGTCCACAGTCCACGGCGCGGGCTGGGCACGTGGCGGAGGGGATTGCGGGAACGCCAGCAGGAGTTGCCCCAAGGAGTCGAAAGCACTGGACTGACTTCGCCGACGAAGCTGCTAGAATACGAGACAGCGCGGCTCCTAGTCGCGGATTGGATCCGAAGCAGCGAGTTTTGAAGATGCCGATCCCGCGGAAGAAGGTACTTGAGAAGATCGCCGGGTATCGCAAGGGCATTGACTACCACCTGGACGACCACATTCCCGCGTTGATCGGGAAAGCTGACGAGGGGCTTGTCCACTACTGGCGGAAGGAAGTCTCGGCGCGCATTCGGGAAATGGAAGGATGGGCGGGCCAGTTGTCGAATAATGATGACATCTTGGCAGAAGCCGCCGAGTACCGTAGACGACTGGACGAGATTCTCGACAAACGACTACGCGAACTGGCCGACTGAGTGAGGACTTGACGATGACGAACGAAGAATACGATGAACTCCGTGATCGCTTCCGCAAGGTGTTTGAGGCAAAATGGGAGCGTTCGGAGTTGACGAATTACGACGATCTCCGTGAGAAGTTCGCTTTTCATATGGCGGATGTAGCACGGAACCTGGGTGCCTTGGCTCAAGCTTATGGCAGCGAGGCATCATGCGATACGCAATGCCTTTCAGAGCGAACCGAGTTGTTTTTCTACGATTGCATGCCGCACCTCATCGCGGCGGCGCAGATCTACGACGAAGTTCCGCAGCTATTCGAAGAACAGAAAGGAGTTCACGACTGGAGCAGCTTCGTTGACGATGAAGTAGTCGGTTAGTCGGGAAGAAAAATGTGTCAGGTACCCTTATGGTTGCCTGGGCAAGATGTGACTGAAGCCCTTTGGGGTTTGGGAATGGCCGCAGGGGGAGACCACCAAGGGGCGACAAGGCGCACGGCGTTCACCAGATGCACAACCGACGCAAGCGGCCCGCGGCGGTCTTTCACGGGTCGGACGACTGGCAGGACTTCGCAGCAGACCAGGGAACGATCGTTTGCCAGGGGCCTGCCGTTTGGCGGCGCCGCCCGGTTCACCCAGGCAGGGCGCCGCCGCTGCCTCCATCAACGCTCCCGACCCGCCGCCGGCCAAGTAAGCAAGTAAATTGCCTGAATCCCCACAAAGGTACCTGGTACCTTTTCGACCTCCCTGCCTTGAAGGGCTCCTCGGTCGGGCGTATGTTTACAGGGGTCTCCAAGGCCCAGAGCGGTGCGGTGGACGCCGTCGTGAGCCAGGCCAAGAGCTTGACGCCCAAGTCGCTGTGCAAAGTCAGGCTGCCAAGGTCCACGGCCAGGCCCACTCCGGTGGCGGAGGCGATCGGGGGAGCGCCGGCACCGACAGGTGTTGCCCCAAAGCGTGCAGGAATTGATATGGGATGGAAGAACCTCCCCACCGACGCCCGCACGGCGGTGAACGGCGTCATGACGGAATTCGGTTCTGGACCCGATGGGGCGAAGAAATTGTTGGAGCAAGTGCGGTTAGGGGCTAGGCCGAAGCCGAGTACGATCAGCGACGATACCCTGCGGATTTATCGCGATTTCGTACAGAACAAATACGATGAATTGTCCCAACTTCGGCAGGACAAGAACATTGACGTGATGCGGGATCGTCTTGAGATTTATCGATTATGGCTGGGTGAATAGGCTGGGGATCTACAGCTACGAAGGGATAACTATGCTTTCAGAGTATTTGACCGATCGAATTCAAGACGCGGCGTTGTGGTATAGGAATCTGATTCGTAGCAGTACGGCTCCGCCGGCGCTTCGTTCACCGGAATTGAAGCCAAAGCATTCGTTTTTTGAGGTTTTTCGAATGTGTCAGTCGGTCGAGAGCGTAGCAAAATTTCAGGCAACTCTTGTGGGAGACGTGTGCCTCGCTCGCAGCATTCGACTCCGAGACCGAAGTAGGGATGACCTTTATGGCGACAACACCATCGGGCGCTTGCTTGTTCTCGACACATTTTCATGCACCTACGATGGACTCGCAGCCGATTCGACCGGAGGATTCTTCGACGACAGCGATTGTCCACCGTGGGATCTATGGATTGACTACGAAATTAAATCCGACGTCGCGTCACGTCACGTACGAGGGCTGCTATCTGCGTGGATTCCGAAAGAATACTTTCCCGTGGTTGAGGCAGGGATCTTAGTCTCCGGGGGTGAGGCGCTTGCATGGGGAAGCAGCGAACACCGTGGATTTCAGGCAGAGTCTATTTCGGCGTTTGTCGAAGAATTGGGGAGGTCCTTTTTTGCGGCGTAGCCAGTGCCCTAAGGGGCACAGGCGATCCTAGGCTTTGCACCTACAGCAACGCTCCTGAATTTGTGGGCGATGTGTTCAACGTGAACCTGGCAACTGGCCAGATTCTCCAGCCAAGTGTCGGGCATTGGTTGCGCTTTGGTGCCGATGGGAGCGTGTATTACACCGTAGACGGTGCTTTTCTTATTACCGGTGAAGGACAATTGACCTCTGGGGTCGATTTGGAAGGATGGGGAGAATACCGTCGAGCCGGACCATGGACCCCGGAGGTCATTGGGCCGATGCAGCGGGTTTGGCCCATGGCCGCCTGGCCGGCGCGTGACCCCTGGCTGACGCGTATCGAAGTTGTGCTCTGCTCGCTGAAACCATCTGCTATCGATCTGCTGCCGGGCGAGCTACGATACGGAAGCCCCTCTGGCTCCCTCCCCGGAAGGAGATCGTGCAGCTTTTAGTTTCTTGGGGTATCGAACTTGCGATGAACCAATGGTCAGCTCGACTTCGCCAAGCCTTACGACCGCCGTCGAAACCATCCGCCGCAAGTGTCCAGCCAGCCTTGCGGGTGGCACAGGTCCGGGCGCTCCTCAACGACCGATGGTGACTCCCTGCGACAGGATACGTTGAGTCTGCAAGGGTTCATCACGCGGAGCGTGATGACTACTTTGCCGGGACTCTCCATCCTGCCAAATCGACCCCAGAGGTCAATCGTCCATGGTTTACCGCTCCAGGCCCGAAGGCCCCTCCCCAGCCCTCCCCGGAAGCCGGGGAGGGGGCCAGAGGGATTTCCAGGGGGAGCGCTCGCCGGAGTCCAGGCTGTCCAAGTTTTCCTCGGTTGTCACGCCAATTGCCCAATGGCAAACAACACTCGAGTCCGGATGTATGCGTCCAGTTAGTAGTTGAGTGTGTGTTGCAGGTACGGATCGAGTTGAGAGCGATTGCCAAGAGCCTCTCCCCCAAGCCCTCTCCGCTGAGAGATCGTGCATCCGCTCGGCTACCGGATCCAACTGACCGGCGGCGTGAATCCCGTCGCCCCGCGACACGTGATCGAGGCCCTCGACGAAAGTAGCCATCGGGCTCCCTGGGGGCTCAAGGCCATCGGCTCCGACTTGCCCTCCTGCCCGATTGTCGGTTGTCGGACGATCACTTAGCATTGAAGCGACCAGCGGGACGGGGGCGAGTTGCCTGGCCTGGACGGACGGAAGTTTATGCTTGCACAGCGGATAGGCTTTGTGGGGGCCGGCCAGATGGCGCGGGCCTTGGCGCGGGGGATGGCGTCGGCCGGGCTGGTGCGAGGCGAGCAGTTGGTGGCCTTCGACCCGCTGCCCGCGGCCCTGGCGGCCTGGCAGCAGCATGTGCCTGGCGCTCAGGTCGTGGTGAACCACGAGGAGGGGATTCGGCGAGCGGACGTGGTGTTTCTGTCCGTCAAGCCGCAATCGGTCGCGGCCGTGGCGCAAGCGGTTGGCAACCACCTGGCCGACGAGCAGCGGCTGCTGGTTTCCATCGTGGCAGGCCTGCCGCTGGCGGAACTGACCAGCCGGTTTGGCACGCGGCGCGTGGTGCGGGTGATGCCCAACACGCCCTGCCTGGTCGGAGCCGGAGCGTCGGGCTATGCCTGCGGGCCGGGTGCGACGCCCGAAGATGGCCGACTGGTGGGCCAGATGCTGGAAGCCGTGGGGCTGGCGGTGGCGGTTGACGAGTCGCTGCTGGACGCCGTCACTGGCTTGTCCGGTTCGGGGCCGGCGTTCGTTTACGTGGCGATCGAGGCGCTCAGCGACGGCGGTGTCCGGATGGGGTTGCCCAGGGACGTTGCCACGCGTCTGGCCGCTCAGACCGTGCTGGGAGCGGCCCGCATGGTGTTGGACGGACCGGAGCACCCGGCGGTGCTCAAGGATCGCGTCGCCAGTCCGGGCGGCACGACCATCGCCGGCTTGCAGGCGTTGGAAGAGGGGGGACTGCGAGCGGCGTTGATCGCGGCCGTGCAGCGGGCGGCGGAACGATCTCGGGAATTGGGCCAGACGCCGTTGAGGTGACGCGCATGTCGTTGTTCGAGAGTGATGAGTACCGCTGGCGGGAGACGTACTTCGTCTTCTTCCAGGACCAGCAGCGACCGTCGGCGGCCGTGGTCCGCAAGGCCCTGGAAAAGCTGGGCGACGACTACGAGCTGGTGGACCTGCGTACGGACGAGCAAGGCTGCTTCGAGTCGCTCACGCTGTATTCGCCCCGCGACTTCGCGGCCATGGACATTTCGTACGTTCAGGGCGAGGAAGTGGACGAGCAGGTGCAGGAGCTGCGGCAGGAACTTCGCTCGGCCGCTCTGAGCGACGAGGAGCGGGCGAAGCTGGAACTGCTGCCCCGTTGTACCGCCCGCTACGATATTTATCATTTCGAGCAGGTGGTGGACTTTGGGGATGACGACGAGGATATCCTCGATCCTGGCGGTCTGCTGCTGGTCCTCGAACGATTGGCCGATTTGTGCCAGGGCCTGGCCTACGATCCGCAAGCCGGCGCCTTCCTCTGATCGCACGCAACCCCCGCCCGCGCTCCGGCGGCGTCCGGCCGGCTGGCGCGGGGGCTGAAAATACGGGAATTCACGCCATGCAAGCCAAGGAAATCAAGCCCGGAGCGGTGCTCAACTACCAGGGGGCACCGGTGATCATCGAGTCGGTGACGGTGCAGACCCCGTCGGCTCGCGGTGCCGCCACGCTGTACAAGTTCCGCGGCCGCAACCTGGTCACGAAGCAGAAAACCGACCTGACGCTCAAGGGCGGCGAGTCGTTGGACGAGGCGGACTTCGAGCGGCGGGGCGTCAAGCTGATGTACACCGACCCGACGCACATGTACCTGCTGGACGAGACCGATTTCAATCAATACTCCCTGCCGCTCGACGAGGTCGAACAGGAAGCGCCGTACATCACCGATCGGCTCGAAGGTCTGCTGGCCCTGATCTACAACGACGAATGCGTGGGCCTGCAGGTCCCGACCGCCGTCGAGTTGCGGATCGCGCAGTGCGACCCCGGGGTCAAGGGCAACTCGGCCACCGGGCGCACGAAACCCGCCACGCTGGAAACGGGGCTGATCGTGCAAGTGCCCGAATACCTGACCGAGGGTGAAATGATCAAGGTCGATACGCGCAGCGGCGAGTTCCTCTCGCGGGCTTGAAGCTTCCGCCCGCGCGTCGGGCTACATTTCTCCCTCGTTTGCGCGTCGGGCTTCCACGAGCGAGCGACTCGATAACCGGCGGCCGACCTCGGCCACCATCCGCTCCTCGTCCGGAAACTCGCCCGTCTCCAGCTTGGAGTAGATCAGCCGCCCATCGACACTCAACTCAAAGCAGCCTCCAGCGGCCGGCTCCAGCTCCAAGCCGGCGAGTTGCTGCTTGTACTGCGTGAGAATCCTGGCCGCCAGACTGACGGCCCGCGGTTCGTAGTTTCAAACCGCGCAGTACTTCAGATGCACTTTCATCGGTCGATATCTCCTGATGCGCCAGCACCACCCCGCCGCCGGACACGGCACATCGGCTGGGAGAACCTGGCGAGCGACTACAAGCGGCCGCGCGAACTGATTGAGCCCGCGTCGGGCGAACAACTACGACTTGGCCGACTTCTTCTTCACGGCGGTCTTCTTCTTGGCCGCCTTCTTGGCCTTGCCGGAGGATTCCGTCGTCGAGGCCACCTTCTTCTTGGGACCGGCGCCGAAAGCCTGTTCCCAGCCATCCGCGTACTTCTTGGTGGTTCCCACACGCACAATCGTCATGATGTCGATTCCTGCAAACTCTTGATCAAGAGGGACAAAACCGAGCCCTGGTCGCTGACCACCCAGGGGTTTGAATACTGCCAGTTTTTTTTCTTCCTACCGAATCCCGTGCCCAGGGTCAAGACGATCGGCGACTGGGCCGCCGTCAGGGGTGCCTCGGCCGGCCCCGGCCTCAGCGAGTCAGTCTCTTGTAGCGGAAGCGCTTCGGCGTATCGGCGTCGAGCCCCAGGCGTTCGTGGCGCTGCTCCTCGTAGGTCTGGAAATTGCCTTCGCACCAATGGACGTACGAGTCGCCCTCGAACGCCAGGATGTGCGTGGCCAGGCGATCCAGGAACCAGCGGTCGTGGCTGATCACGACCACGCAGCCGGCAAAGTTCAGAATCGCCTCTTCCAGGGCCCGCAACGTGTCGACATCCAGATCGTTCGTCGGCTCGTCCAGCAGCAGCACGTTCGCGCCGCGCCGCAGCAGCTTGGCCAGGTGGACGCGGTTGCGTTCGCCGCCCGACAGATCGCCGACTTTCTTTTCCTGGTCGGGTCCGCGGAAGTTGAAGCGGGAAACGTACGCTCGGGCGTTCATTTTGCGGCCGCCCATGTCCAGCGTCTCGTGGCCGCCCGAGATCTCCTGGAACACCGTGTGCTCCGGGTCGAGCGCGTCGCGGTTCTGATCGACGTAGCCGAGTTGCACGGTGGGCCCGATCCGCAACTGGCCCCGATCGGGCTGCTCCTGACCGGTAATCATGCGAAACAGCGTGGTCTTGCCGGCGCCGTTGGGCCCGATGACGCCCACGATCCCGCCGGCCGGCAGGCGGAAATTCAGGTCGTCGATCAGTAACTGCTCGCCAAATCCCTTGCTCAGATGTTCGGCTTCAACCACCAGGTCGCCCAGGTGGGGGCCGGAGGGGATCTGGATTTCGAGCTCCTCCGAGCGGTCCTCGTTGCCGCGGGCGGCCAGTTGTTCGTAGGCCTTGAGCCGCGCTTTGCTCTTGGCCTGGCGGGCACGAGGGGCCATCCGCACCCATTCCAGTTCGCGTTCGAGCGTCTTCTGGCGGGCGGCCGAGGCTTTCTCCTCGCGCGCCAATCGCTCCTGCTTCTGCTCCAGCCAGGAAGAATAGTTGCCTTCCCAGGGGATGCCCCGGCCGCGGTCCAGTTCCAGGATCCAGCCCGCCACGTTGTCCAGGAAGTAACGGTCGTGTGTCACGGCCACCACCGTCCCGTGGTATTCGGCCAGATGCCGCTCCAGCCAGGCCACCGATTCCGCGTCCAGGTGGTTGGTGGGGTCATCCAGCAACAGCAGATCGGGCTTCTCCAGCAGCAGCTTGCAGAGTGTCACGCGCCGCCTTTCGCCGCCCGACAACGTACTGACGTCCGCGTCGCGGGGCGGCAGGTTCATGACGTCGAACGCGATCTCGATTTCCCGGTCCAGCTCCCAGCTTTGCGTGGCTTCGATCTGATCCTGCAGGCGAGCCATCTCGTCGCACAACGTCTGCATCTGATCGTCGTCCAGCGGTTCGCTCATCCGGGCACTGATGGCGTCGTACCGTTCGACCAACTGGCGCCGCTGGACGACGGCCTCCTCGACGTTGCCCCATACGTCCTTGGCCGGGTTGAGCTGCGGTTCCTGCGGCAGGAAACCGCGGGTAAAGCCTTCGGTCAGCCGGGCCTCGCCGTCAAAGTCGCGGTCGACGCCCGCCATGATCCTCAGCAGCGTGCTCTTGCCGGAACCGTTGCGCCCCAGCACGCCGATCTTGGCGCCGGGGTAGAACGCCAGCCAGATGTTGCTCAGCACCTCGCGCTGGCCGTGCTTCCTGGTCAGGTCTTGAATCGTGAAGATGTATTGTTTGCCCATGGTGTTAAACTGTATTGCTTAGTGAGTACTTTCGGGAAGCACGGGTTGTGGCGGCTCTGTGGGAAAATCTCGCCTTGCCGGTTTCGCCGTGACGATCCTTGAGGACGGCGAAACTGGAATGCTTTCTTCCACCCACCCCGCCAGACTCGGCCGGTTTCGAGCCTCCCCTACGCTCGCCCTGCCAACCGGACGAGGAACGGTGACGCCGCAAATCGAGGGATCGGACGCTCCCCGCGACCGGTCCCTTTTTTCGTTTCTCCACTCGCCACGCGGGCCACGGGATCGTCCGGCGACCTTCACTCCCATTCAATTGTGGCCGGCGGCTTGCTGCTGATGTCGTAGCAGACCCGATTCACTCCCCGCACCTCGTTAATAATCCGGGTGGAAATCTGGGCCAGCACGTCGTACGGCAGCCGGCTCCAGTCGGCCGTCATGAAATCGTCCGTGTTGACGCAGCGGATCACGACGGCGTTCTCATAGGTCCGGTTGTCGCCCATCACGCCGACGCTCTGCACGGGCAACAGCACGGCGAATACCTGGCTGGTCAGGCGATAGAGGTCGGCCGAACGGATCTCGCTGACCACGATCGCGTCGGCCTCGCGGAGGATGTCGAGCCGCTCGCGGGTGACTTCCCCCAGGCACCGCACGGCCAGTCCCGGACCGGGGAACGGGTGCCGCCAGACCAGTTCCTCGGGCAGGTCCAGCTCCAATCCCAGACGCCGCACTTCGTCCTTGAACAGATCCCGCAGCGGCTCGATCAATTCGAATCCCAACTGGTCCGGCAAGCCGCCGACGTTGTGATGCAGCTTGATCGTGGCGGCCGGACCATCGGGGGCCGCGCCGCTTTCGATCACGTCCGGGTACAGCGTGCCCTGGGCCAGGAAACGGGCGTCCGGAATCCGCAGCGCCTCTTCCTTGAAACATTCGATGAACGCATGGCCGATGCGGCGCCGCTTCTCCTGCGGCTCGGTGATCCCGGCCAGCGTGCGCAGAAACCGCTCCTCGGCGTGCACCACGTGCAAGTCGGCGCGGAAATGGTTCGTGAACTCGGCCAGCACCGCGGCCTGCTCGTCCTTGCGCAGCAACCCGTTGTCCACCAGGATGCAGGACAGTTGCGGGCCGATGGCCCGGTACAGCAAGGCGGCCGTAACCGCCGAATCCACTCCGCCGGACAGTCCGCAGATCACGCGGCCCGAACCGACCCGCTCCCGCAACTGATCGATGGTTTGCCGAGCGAAATCGCCCAGCTTCCAGGTTCCCTGGCAGCCGCAAACGGACGTCAGGAAGTTCCGCAGGACGGTGCCGCCGAGCGGCGTGTGGGTGACTTCGGGATGAAACTGCAGGCCGAACACCGGGAGCCGCCGGTGCCGGACCGCGGCGATCGGGCAACTGCGGGTGGCCGCCAGCGGTTCGAATTCGTCGGAGACCCGCGAGACCTGATCGCCATGACTCATCCAGACGTCCGTCTCTGCGGGCACCCCGGCAAACAGATCGTCGTGCGAACGGACCTGGCAGCGAGCCCGCCCGTACTCGCGCGCCGGCGCGCTGGCCACGTTTCCCCCTAAGACCTCGCAGGCCAGTTGCATCCCGTAGCAGATCCCCAGCACGGGCAGACCCAGTTCGAAGATCCGCGGATCACACTTCGGCGCCCCCTGCTCGTAGACGCTGGACGGGCCTCCCGACAAGATCAGACCACAGGGCTGGTGCTGCCGCACCTGGGCGGCCGTGATGTCGTGCCGCACAATCTCGCAATACACGTGCTGCTCGCGCACTCGCCGGGCGATCAACTGGGCGTACTGCGAACCGAAATCCAGGACCAGGATCCGCTCGTCACTCACACCCTGTGGTCGGGAATCGAACGCCGGCGCCGGACTGCTCATGGATTTTCCTTCCCGCCTGGCTTCACCCCGCGGAACGAGTCGCGGCCCAAGTTGAAGTCGGGAACCTGTCTGCCGGAAAAGCAAAAACCCGCCCTGCAGCGGACGGGAACGGGAATCCCGGATTATATGGCTCGCCAAGGCCGCTATCCAGGGGCCGGTGAGAAGGTTGTCAGTGGTCAGTGGTCAGTTGTCAATTTGCAATCTGCAATCTGCAATCTCCACTTCTCACGAGGTCCCCTCAACAACCAGCTCGAACCGGCTCTCCACACCCGCCGGCAATGTGCCTCCGGCTTGTCAACCAGACTGGTCTCGGACCCGACCTGCGCGACGGGAGCCGCCCGTTGTCCCTCCACGGCCAGAAATGTATCATGGGCCACGGGTAGCGGTCGGAACCAATGTCCCTTTGCTTCCCCAGCGCTCCAAGAAACTCCCAGCCGTGCAGATCCTGCTCACGAACGACGACGGCATCTACGCTCCGGGACTGCTGGCGCTGGAGCATGAGCTGCGGAACCTGGGTGACGTCACCGTGGTTGCTCCCGCGACTGAGCAGAGTGGCGTGAGTCATTCGATCACGTTCCTCAGCCCGCTGATCTGCAAGGAGGTCTACGAATCCGCTCGGCGGCGAGGTTGGGCGGTCGAGGGGAGTCCGGCCGACTGCGTGAAGATCGGCATCTTCGAGTTCTGTCCACGGCGACCGGACCTGGTGGTCAGCGGCATCAACGGCGGCCTGAATGCGGGCATCAACGTGCTGTATTCGGGGACCGTGGCGGCGGCGATCGAAGGGGCGTTCTTCGGCATCACCAGCGTGGCCGTGTCGCTGGAGTTTGCCGAGCATGCGCGGTACGAGGAGGCGGCGGTGATGGCCGCCTCGGTGATTCGCCATGTGTTGCGGCAGAAGTCGGCCGATCCGCAATTGTACAACCTGAACATCCCCACCGCCGCCGTCGGCCAGCCGCTGGACGTGCGGGTCGTGCCGATGTCGGTCGAACGCTACGGCGAGCACTTCATCAAGCGGCAGGATCCCAAGGGGCGGACGTACTACTGGGCCACGGGCGATCCGCCTCCGCGCCAGACCGACCACGCCACGGACCTTACCGAACTGGCTCGCGGCCACGTGACGCTCACGCCGTTGCAATACGACATGACGCGCCATCGATTGCTCGACGCCATGCGCGACTGGACATTCGGCGAGCCCTGAGTGGCCAGACATGCGGCTTGCGGCAACTCCGCAGCGCCGGCCGCTCAGTCCGATTCGGCGTCTCGCAGCATCATGCCTTGTTGGGGCGGATGATGTTCGTAGTGCGCGACCAGCCAACGCTCGTCGCGCAGCAGGAAGGTCACGCTGGCGAATCGCGGCACGCGCTGGTTCTGCAACATGCCGCTGCGCTCGCTGACCACCACCGTCACGTTGAATTCGGCGATGGCCTGGGGCGGGTCGCGCTGGCGGTCCACCTGGATCTCCAGGTTCCGTTTGATCGAAACTTCGCCGAACTCGTACTGCGGCAGTTCCCGCCGGGCCACGTCGGCGATCTGCGGAGAGTCCGGGTCGATGTACCGCAGCACGGTTTCCATGTCGTTCCGCTCGATCGCCCGGGCGATCTCGGACAACGTCTTCCGGACCTGCTCCTGGTCCGTGACTACCCACTGTTGCACCAGCAGCAGGGCCGCGGCCAGGACCGCCGGGATGACGGCGGCCCAGGCCAGTGTCCGGCGGCCGGTTTGAATCCAGCCGCCCAGCAGGATCGCGGCCGACAGCCCGCAGATCAGCAGCAGCCAGATGGCGTTTTGATCCAGCCAGTTCATGCGGAGCCCCTGGCCGTCGGCGGCTCGGCGGCGGAAGTCGCTTTCTCCGCGGCGGGTCGGTCCGACGGCAAAGTCGATTCCGGCGGCGGAGTCGGGGAACCCGTGGCGAGCTTGCGCGGCGCGGGCCGGCGAAAATGCCGCCACCACAGCACGACCCAGGCCGCGATCATTCCCGCGCCCAGGGCCAGGTATAAAGGCTGCAGCGAGAGAGCCGTGCGGCCCTCGGTCGACAGCCCGGTCACCGGTTCCAGTCCGGCTCGCGACTCCAGGGCCCGCTGCCGTCCCTGAAAATTGCGTTCGACGTGCAACTGCCGCTGGTTCAGCTTGTGGCTCATCAGCACCAACCCGATCAGGCCGGCAGTGCAAAACACGTACAGCCAGTACCAGGGCGACTGCAGGAGCGGCGGGCGAGCTGGATTCGGAGGGCTGTCCATGTCCGTAGTGTACCAGCGAGCGGCTCAGGGCCAATCGGCCCCGCCGGGTCGCGGTCAGGATTTCGGGAACAGCGGACCGCCGTAGCGGCCGCAATCTCCCAGCTCCTCCTCGATCCGCAGCAACTGGTTGTACTTGGCCATCCGGTCGCTGCGCGAGGCGGAACCGGTCTTGATCTGGCCCGTGTTCAGGGCCACCGCCAGGTCCGCGATCGTGGCGTCCTCGGTCTCGCCGCTGCGATGGCTGGCGATGCTGCTGTAATTGTGCCGGGTGGCCAGTTGGATGGCGTCGATCGTCTCGGTCAGCGTGCCGATCTGGTTGACCTTGATCAGGATGCTGTTGGCGATCCCCTGGTCGATCCCCCGCTGCAGCCGCTCGGTATTCGTGACGAACAAATCGTCACCGACCAACTGAACGCGCTTTCCCAGCCGTTCGGTCAGCAGCTTCCAGCCGTCCCAGTCGTCTTCGCTGCAGCCGTCCTCGATCGAGCAGATCGGGTAGCGGTCCACCCAGCCGGCCAGGAAGTCGACCATGCCGGCCGAGTCGATCTGGCGGCCGTCGATCGTGTAGAGTTTCTTGTGGTCGTCGTAGAACTCGGTGGCCGCCACGTCCAGAGCGATGCGGACCTGCTTGCCCGGCTCGTAGCCCGCCTTCTCGATCGCTTCCATGATCAGGTCCAGCGCCTCGACATTGCTACCCAGGTCGGGGGCGAACCCTCCTTCGTCGCCCACGGCCGTGTTGAGCTTGCGGGACTGGAGCACCTTTTTCAGATGATGGAAGATCTCCACACCGCAGCGCAGGGCGTCGCTGTAGCGCCAGAAGCCCAGCGGCATGACCATGAATTCCTGCACGTCGACTGAGTTATCGGCGTGCTGGCCACCGTTGATGATGTTCATCATGGGAGCCGGCAGCACGTTGGCGGCCACGCCGCCCAGGTAGCGGTACAGCGGTTGGCCGGTAAAGGCGGCCGCCGCCTTGGCCACCGCCAGCGAAACGCCCAGGATCGCGTTCGCTCCCAGGTTCTTCTTGTTCGGCGTCGCATCCAGTTCGATCATGTGCTGGTCGATGCCCCGTTGATCCAGCGCGTCCCAGCCAATCAGGGCGTCGGCGATGGTGTCGTTGACGTTGGCCACCGCCTGGGCGACGCCCTTGCCCAGGAACAGACTGGCATCGCCGTCCCGCAGCTCCCAGGCCTCGTGAGCGCCGGTGCTGGCACCGCTGGGTACCGCGGCGCGGCCCAGGGTGTCGTCGGCCAGCGTCACCTCGACCTCCACGGTCGGATTCCCTCGACTGTCCAGAATCTGGCGGGCACGAACGTCGCTGATCATGCTCATGATGGTTCTCGCTGCTGGTTCGGAGGGTCCAGCGGAAGGCTGGACCCGGTGGTGGCAGAATTCAAGTCGCCGCGGAGGCTCACATTGTGCACGATTCGCCGCCGATTGCCCAGGGGACGGTCGCGGCCGCGAGCTGTTGCCGAGCGTGGCGGCGTCGCCTTTCGCGGCCGCGAGCCGGCGGCTACATTGATAGCCATGTTCAGCGGACTTGTAGAGGGCCTGGGAGAAATCGTCGAACTGCGGCCTGTCGGGCCCGGCGTCCGGTTGCGCATCGCGGCCGGGCGGTTGGCCGAAGGCACGGCGGTGGGCGACAGCGTGGCAATTAACGGCTGCTGCCTGACGGTGGTCGGCCTGGACGGAACGGTCCTGGATTTTGACGCCGGCAGCGAGACGCTGCAGCGGACCAATCTGGGACAGCTCGCCCCGCGGAGCGCGGTGAACCTGGAACGTTCGTTACGAGTCGGCGACCGCTTGGGGGGCCATTTCGTGACCGGCCATATCGACGCCACCGGCGTGGTGGACCAACGGACCGATGAGGGAGACTGGTCCACCTTCTGGTTCCGCGTTCCGCCCCGGCTGGTCCGGCAGATGGCCGCCAAGGGATCGATTGCCGTGGACGGTGTGAGCCTGACTTTGGTCGAGGTGGAAAGCCAGCGCTTCAGCGTGGCTCTGATCCCGCACACGCTGGCCGTGACCACGCTCGGCCAGCGGCAACCCGGCGATCGAGTGAACCTGGAGACGGATCTGCTGGCCAAGTATGTCGAACAACAACTGGCCGGCGGGCTGCCGCGGCCCCTGTCATAAACTCCAGCACCTGGCGTCGTGGTCTGACTTCCCGTTCGCTGCCAGGTTCGGACCCCACTCATGGCCCAGCGTCAAACGGTCAGCTTCTTGATGCAGCGGTTCCGCGAAGCGGGCATCCGGCCCGATACGCGGCACGGGCAGAACTTCCTGATCGACCTGAACCTCGTCCAGTTGCTGGTTGCCGAAGCGCAGATCGGGCCGCGGGACGTGGTGCTCGAAGTGGGCACCGGCACCGGTTCGCTGACGGCCCTGCTCGCCGCGCGGGCCGCCGCCGTAATCACCGTGGAACTGGACGCGCAGTTGCACCAACTGGCGAGCGAGGAGCTGTGCGAGGTTTCCAACGTGGTGATGCTGCGCCAGGACGCCTTGAAGAACAAGAACCGCTTGCACCCCGCCGTGCTGGACGCCGTGCGGCAGGCGCTCGGCGTCGACGAGTCGCGGCAGTTCAAGCTGGCCGCGAACCTGCCGTACAACGTGGCGACCCCTATCCTCTCGAACCTGCTCAGTACCGATGTGGTGCCCGTGTCGATGACGGCGACCATTCAGAAGGAGCTGGCCGACCGCATTATGGCTCGGCCCAGCACCAAGGACTACAGCGCGCTCAGCATCTGGATGCAGGCGCTGTGCGATTGCCGGCTGGTCCGCATCCTGGCGCCGAGCGTGTTCTGGCCCCGGCCCAAGGTCCACTCGGCCATCATCCAGATTGTGCCCAACGAGGCCAAGCGGCAGCGGATCCCCGACCTGGACTTCGTCCACCGCTTTGTTCGGGGGCTGTTCCTGCACCGCCGCAAGTTTCTCCGCGGCGTCGTGGTCAGCTACTTTCGCGACGTGCTGGACAAGCCGGCCGTCGACGAGGTGCTGTCCGGGATGCAACTCGGACCCGATGCCCGTGCCGAGCAGCTCGAGGTGGAACAGATCTTGCGGCTGTGCGAGGCCTTCCGCGCCAGGCTGCCGGAAACGCCCGAAATCGGTGGTCTTCAGCCCTGCTCGGAGTGAGTTGGCGGGACGGCTCTTTGTGCTAGGATCAGGCTATGAAATTCATCGAAACAACCGGCCGGGTATTGGGACGGATCGTCCGCGACGACGAGATTCATCGCGATGACCTGCGAGCGGCTGGCGTCACTGACGACACGGTGGTGCGGATCAACGAGCAGGGCGATATCGAAGTCCGCCGGGCCCACGGCTGGGATGTGGTCGGGGGACTGCTGGGCAACTACGTGGAACGAGTCAAGCAGGCCACGGGCCTGGAGTTCGCGTGAGGGAGTGCATAAGGTAGCCCGACGCGTCAGCGAGGGATCGCATTGGTTTTAATTGTCAGGGTTTGCCGGAGAGCAGCTTCAGACGTTGTTCTTCATCCTTGGCGAAGTCATCCTGTCGCCGCTGGATCTTGACTTTCTGCAGGCCGGCCGGCATGGTGGGCAGGGCCTTGGCGTACCACTGGGCGGCTCGCCGCCGCATGGCCAGTTGCTCCGCGGGGCCGGCCGATTCCGCCCGGTCCCACCAGGCGTCGCCCAGCGTGGCCTGAGCCTCGGGCGTGGCGGGGTTTTCCAGTTCCAACTGGACGACGCTTTGCAGGCCGCCGCTGCTGGCCTCGGCCAGGATCGGCAGCCCGTTCTCCCAGTCATCGCGGTACAAGCAGAGATACCGGCCCAGCGCCAGCCGCGCGACGCCGTCGTCTGCGGGCGATTTCTCCAAGGTCCTTAGCGCCTCGTCCGCGTTGACCCGCGCTTGCTTGAAGTCGCGGACTTCGTCGCGGTACCTGGCAATCCGGTCGATCAGTTCCTTTGGGTTGCGGTCGCTCTGGACGGCGGCGATGGCCAGCGAACAAAGTTCCTCCGCATCCTGATATGCCTCGTCCGACCTGGCGTCTTGAGCGTAGCGCAGGGCGTGCTGCATCAACGACTGGCTGCCGCGGATCTTGCCATCCTTGTCCTTCTTCAGGCAGCTTGCCAGCGTCTTGCGCCGCAGATCGTGCCGGTCGGCGCTGTAGGTCTGGCACAGCTCGTCCAGCGCCTCGATGGCCAGTTCCGGATCATCGCCCTGCACGGCGATTTCGCGAATGATGTCCAGCAGCACGTAGTGGCTGGCTGGGTCGGGGCGCACTTCGGGGACATGATCCATCAGCTTGCGGGCCAGTTCCTTCTTGTCCTCCGGCTGGGTGGCCTTGGCGTATTCGTCGCCGTAGACCTCCCGGAACAGGTTCTTGGCATCGCGCTGGGCCAGCGGGTTGGGGACCGGCGTGCGTTCGAGCAGCGGTTGGCCGGGATTGCCGTTCGTGGCGGGAGGGGCGACGCGGGCAGGAGGACTGGAGGCCGAAGTGGTTGCCTCGGGCGTAGGTGCTGCAGTCGCCGGGCCGG
>JAGFJK010000068.1 GCA_024102795.1 Pirellulaceae bacterium | reverse complement strand
GCGGCCATGCCCGCCTTGATCTGGTTCATGTCCACGTACACCATGCAGGTCAGCAGCGCCTGCTCATCCAGGATTTCCCGGCACCCGTAGCGTTGCTCCCAAAAATGGCCGGCTCGATTCATCTCACTGTTAGCCAGCCGCGCGATCGGCTCCTTGCAGCGAGCCATCAACCAGCTCAGATTGCTCAGCCCCAGCCGAGCGTACTCCAGCTTGCTGGGGTTTCCCAGCAGCCGCTCGATCTCTTCGTCCGTCGGCTCCCGCACCCACCGTTGCAGGTCCGGATTCCACTCCGGCCAGGCCAGCTTCCAGCGGCAAGCCACCTCCTCGTCCGACCACCCGGCCGCGATGTCGGGTCGCGTGCGAGCGACCAGGTGCAGGTGGTTCGACAGCACGCTGTGGTTGCCCACGTCCACCGCGAACACTCCGGCCTGGTATTCCAGCAGCTTCTCGATCCAGTCGCGCCGATAATCGTAATCGTCCCCCGTGTACGAATCCTGGCCGCACAGGAACGCTCGCTGAACACACCGTGACCAACAGTGGTAGACCGCGATCTCACCATTGCGGACGACCTGGTTTCTGGCTTGAGCCGGCATCGGTGCCCTCCCGTGCGCGAATAGTGCTCCTCTGTACACATTTCAGCGTACCACGCCTGCCGCTCGCCTGTCTTCTCACGGAGTGACCACAGGTTGTCACCGCTCGAGAGATTTTTTCTGTTACGCCAAGTTCGAAGCGGCGCGGGTCCGCGAGCCAAACCAAATCGAGCGGTCGGTTCAGCGTGCTCGGTAGTCAGAAGCCGAACGATCCGTCGGGCAAGCCGGCGGGATTCGAGCGCGGAGAGAGCGCGGTGCGTGGTGTAGCTGAAAGCCCAACGATCCGCCGGGATTCAAACCGCGTGAGAGTAAGAGCTTCCCCATGCCAAGTGGTGTGGGGGCTGAGCGGGGAAACCAGTCCCGCTACCCGATTTATCAGGGATCGCGTCGAACGCGATCGCCCCGTTTCGTGGGATCTGACGACGAGTGATAAACCCCAACAACTAGAAGTCCAGGTCCCCGAGTCGTGTATTGCACTTGTTCCATCGACTGCGGTTCGAAAGCGATCTGCCAGTTTCGGCGAAATTGCCTCGTACCATCGAATGGCAGACGCAAGGTCACCCGGAACGAGCCGATGAAATCGAAGTGATTCATTCATCTACGAGATCATCGACGCGCTTCCGCAGTTCGTCTCGATCTATCGTGTACGAAGGATCACGCGCCAATTCAGATAGACGACGCTTACCCTCGTCGCGATGCCAAGCCTGGACGAGGGCAGCGCTATCGTGCAATCCGTCCCAAATCCTCTCCACCAGGAGTAGCTGCTCGGGAACAGGTAGCTTGCGAATCTGTTCTAGGAAATCAGTCATAAATCGCATCCTACTCGACTCTGCGAACGCCGGCAACGTCGTCTGGCCAGGCGGTCCCCGTTGCGGCCCAGCAGCTCCCGCATCCGCTCAATCGAGCCGACCGCTCGGCCCAACCACTCGTCCAAGTTATCCACCGCCGAGGTCCAGCGGTCCGGGTCCAGCCAGTAGGTCCTTAAGTGTTGCACCAGCGCCGACGGGGCCGACTCCGGTGCCGCTTGTGCAGCGGTGGTTTGAGCCACCACCCATACCAGGATCCGCAGATACTCGGACATTGGCATCTCGAGGATCGGATTGTCCGACGCTCGTCGGCGACGTCGCCCGTCAGGAAAGAGCCGAGCGGCAATCGCCCTGGTGCATGCAGCCTCCAGCGTCGCGGCCATGCCCGGTTTGAGTTGGTCTTTTGGCGCCGGCTGTGTGCGTGGCGCCGGGAGCGATTGGGGACAATCGCTCCACGATAAAAGCCGAACGATCCGCCGGGCGAGCCGGCGGGATTCGAAGCGGGGAGGGCGCGGCGCGCGCTGTAGTGAGAAACCGAACGATCCGCCGGGCGAGCCGGCGGGATTCGAAGTCCAGATGTCCTCAGAGGACACTTTGTCCGAGGTCACTTTGTCCTACCTCAGGGCGTCGGCGGCCAGGCGCGCCAGCCGGGGGTCGGGGTCGCGCGAGGCGGCTTCCAGCGCCGAGCGAG
>JAGFJK010000048.1 GCA_024102795.1 Pirellulaceae bacterium | reverse complement strand
TGGGCTGCCGAGCCGCCAGGTCGCCGGGCTGAACGGCCGGCCGCACCTGCTGCTCGGCCCGCTCCGCCTCGCGTTCCAACAGCGCCGCCAGGTTGGTCCTCGGACCGGTCGCCCGCGGCTCGGTGCGGATCGCCGTTTCATAAGCCTCGATCGCCGGCTCCGGCTGCTCGCGCTGCTCGAACAAATTGCCCAGCATCAGATGCGCTCCCGCGCGATCGTTGTTCATCATCAGCCCGGCGATGTATTCGTCCAGCACGCGTTGCAACTGCGCCCGCTGGTTCGAACGCAGCAGGTGGTCGGGAACTCGGGCCAGGGCGCGCGCCGCTTCGGTGCGGACCAGCCGCACGGGATCGTCCAGCAGCGGGAGCAGGTCGTCGCGCAAGGCCGTCACATCCTGCAGCTCGATCCGCGGCACGGCGGCCGACCGGACCAGGGGATGCGGATCGGTCAGCGCGTCGCGGGCCGCCCGCAAACTCTCGCGGCTGGAGTGCCGCGCCAGTTGCGCGGCGGCGGTCGCCCGCGCGATCGCCGGATACTGCTGGTCGCGGACCAGCGCGGCCAGCAGCGGTTCGGCGTCGGCGGCGTTCCGCCGTCCCGCGGCCAGCGCCCAGGCGTAATGTCTTGGCGGATCGGGCTTGTCGCCAGACCACTTCCGCACCTGCTCGGCCGACCAGCTATCGAGCCGCGCCAGGTCAGCCGCCACCTCCTGGTTTCCGTCCCGCGCCGCCCGCAGCCAGTCGGCGTATTCGGGCAGCTCCTCGCGCCCGGCAATCCCCAGCGGATTGTCCCGCAGATGGCAACCGGTGCAGGCGTTGGGCGTTCCCAGCTCGACGCTCAAGTCCGGCCGGGGAACCCGCAAGCTGTGATCCCGCCGCGGATCGACCTGCATGTACGTCGTCGCTGGCATGTGGCAGTTGACGCAGGCCGCGCCGGCCGAGTCCGCCTTGTGCTGGTGATGGGCCGGAGTATCGTACTTGCCGGCCGAATGCGTGTGGCACGAGGTGCAGACGTGGTTGCCCTGGTGTTTCAACTGCGTGGTGTGCGGATCGTGGCAGTCCGTGCAGCGAATCCCCTTGTGATACATCTTCGACTGCACGAACGATCCGTAAACGTACACTTCGTCCAGGATCTGGCCATCGGCATGGTAGGTCAGATCCTCCAACAGCTCGGTGGCGTGGTAGTCGTAGTAATTGTCGCCCGGATGAAATTCGGGATACAACAGCCGGCGGCGCGAGTGGCAGGGGGCGCATGCCTGGATTTCGGTTTCGGCCGGCGAATCCTTGAGCCGCGCCAGGGCATAGCCCCGCTTGCGATCCCAGAACAGCGACCGGCCGCGGGCCAACTGCACATGCAGGCTGCCGGGCCCGTGGCACGCTTCGCAACTGACGTCGATCTCCGAGAACGTCGTGTGATACCGCTGGGTCGCCGGATCGAAGCCCTTCTGGAGGTTCGTCGAATGGCACTCGGCGCACATCGTATTCCACCGCTGCGCAATGCCGGTCCAGTGCAGATCGTCGTCGGGACTCAACCGTTCCTCCACGTCCGGCGGCGCCAGGTAGAACCAGCGACCTGCCAACGTGTCCCAGCTCAGGCGCAACACCTGCAGCCGGGCCACTTCGTGCGGCGGCTGGTCCGGACCACGGTCGAACTCGACCATGTACTGCTGCAGCGGGCTCACGCCGAACACATACTTCACCTCGAAGTCCGCCATCTGCCCGTCCGGTCCCTCGGTGTGCACCAGGAACTTGCCGTCGCGGCGGAACATGCGGGACGTGATCCCGTGATGTTCCAGTTGCGCGTCGTTGAAATCGGCCAGCACCGTCTCGTCGCTGGCCCGGTCCATCGCCAGGTCGTGATACGATCCCTGCCACTGTTCGTGTTGCCGGGCGTGGCATTCGGCGCAGGTGTTCCGCCCGACATATTCCGGGCGCACGTCGTCGGGCAAGGCCGACCACCAGTCCGCGGCGACCAGGCCACTGGCCAGCAACCCCAGCAGCACGGCACCGCCCAGCAGCCAGCGACCCAGCACCCAGCGCCCGCGGGAAACCAGCGGCGATTCGGCTGGCGAACGGGGTGGGCGACGTTGGCGGTGCATGCGGAGTACTTTCTCAAGCGGATCGCGTGGGCCGAACAGCTCGGCCAACCATGCCAGGCAGCTCAGTCCAAGGCGGGCGGTTCCAGGTCGAGCAGATCGGGCCGCAGCTCCGTCGGCATGACGACCTGAATGCGCGTGCCGGCTCCGGGACGCGACTCAATGCTGGCGCGACCGCCAAACAGCCGAGCCCGTTCGCGGATGCCGCGCAGTCCAAAGCGGTCCGCGGCAACAGCGGCCGGGTCGAACCCCTGCCCGGAGTCCTCGATCACCAGTTCCAGGTCGCCGCCCACCTGGATCAGCGACAGGCGCACGCGGTCGGTCCGAGCGTGCCGTCGCACGTTGTTCAACGATTCCTGGACAATCCGGTACAGCGTGCCCTCCAGCAGGTCGGGCAGGCGGTCGAAGGTGGCCCGATGCTCGAAGTCGATCCGCATCCCGCCCTCGGCCCGCTGCTCCTCGACCAGATAACGCAGGGCTTCGATCAGCCCGAGTTCCTCGATGACCATCGGCCGCAGGTCGCTGATCAGCCGCCGTCCCTCGTTGATCGCCCGGCTGAGAAAGTGAAGCGGTTGCCGCATCGCGTCCTCGGCGGCGGCGCCGCCGCGGTGCATGGCGGCCTCCAGGATCATCTTGGCGCCCACCAGATCCTGGACCAGGCCGTCGTGGATCTCATAGGCCAGCAACCGCCGTTCGGTGTCGTTCAGTTCCAACAGCCGCCGCAACAGGTTCTGCTCGGCATGCGTCGACCGTTCAGCCCGTTTACGGTCGGTAACGTCTTCCATCACGGCCATGACGTACAGCGGCCGGCGCCGCGCGTCGAGTACCAGCGAGACGCTCAGCCGAGCCCACAGCGTCTGGCCCTGGGCGCACAGATAGCGCTGTTCGGTGCGGAACGAAAGCCGCTGGCCGGCCCGTAACTCATTCCAGAACCGTTCAAAGCCGGCCACGTCCTCGGCGTGGATCAGTTCGATCAATCGCCGGCCGATCAGTTGGCCCGGTTCCAGGCCCAGCATCCGCTGCAAGGCCAGGTTGGTTTCGACGATCAATCCGTCGTCCTGAACGTCGGCCACCGCCAGACCCAGGGCCGCGTTCTCGAACGCATCGCGAAACCGCAGCTCGCTCTCCCAGGAAGCCTGCTCGATCATCTTCCGCTGCGAAATATCGGTCCGCGTCCCGACCAGCCGCACCGCGCGGCCCGACGAATCCCACTGGATGGCCCGGCCCTGATCCCGGCACCAGCGCCAGCCCTCGCCCTCGCGCCGCCGGTATTCCGCTTCGAATTGAGGCGTAAGTCCCCTCAAATGCGCCTCGACCGCGCGGTGCAGCAGCGACCGGTCGTCGGGATGAACCCGCTCGTCCTCCGCCGGGCAGTCCCACGGAGCTGGCACGGTCAGGCCGGACGGTCCTGGATGGTGAGCGCCCAGCACCGTCAGCTCGCCACGCTCCCGGTCCCAATCCCAGACCACAACGTCGCTGCCTTCCAGCCCGGCCCGCAGACTGTTCAGCAGGGCGCTGGCTTGCAGCAACTGCTGGCGCGCGGCGGCGAGTTCCCGTTCGAGCTGCTGGCGATCCGCCGCACGGGGCCCCGTCGAAACGGCTGCCGCCTCGGCGGCTGGTGGCTCGTGCGGCGACTGCTCGTTGTCTCGATCACCCATGAATCGACGCGCTTAGCCCAGCCCGAACCAGCCCTTCTTATCGAACGACTTGAGCGCTTTTTCCTCGTCGGCCTGAATGTCGAACACCTTGTTCAGACGGGTGATCTTGAACACTTCGGCGACGTTCTTCGAGATGTGGCACATCTTCAGGGCCACGTTCTGCTTGGCGCACTGCTTGTTGAGCAGAACCAGCTTGCCGATCATGGCCGACGACATGAACGTCACGCCGTCGAAATTCAGCACCAGCCGGCCAGGCTCCGTCTTGGCGGCCTGCTCGGCCGCGGCCAGCAACTCCTGGCCGATCTGCTGGATCCGGGAATCCTCCAGGATCTTGGCATCCGCGAAGGATACAATCAGCACGCCTTCTTCTTCTCGTGACTTCAGCGACGCCATACCGGGAATCCACTTTCTTGACCGCTGCCAGGGATCCGCACCGCGGGGTCCTTTTCCGCGGACATTCCAGCCCCTTCAGGGTAGCACGGGGCAGGCAAGCTTGCAATCGGCAGCCCAGGCCGCCGGGGACGCCTGGGCCACGAAAGCGCGCCCCCGCGCGCTGACCCACCAATTATACTTGGGGCTCCCCCACCGGCGATCGCGGACGTTCGCCGATCCGACGACGCCACGCTTACCACCACGAGGAACCGATGCAAGTCGCCCCTGCCCGTTCCCCCGCCTGGCTGCTGGTTGCCGCCACGCTGCTGCCGCCCGCCGCCA
>JAGFJK010000020.1 GCA_024102795.1 Pirellulaceae bacterium | reverse complement strand
AGCGAGGCGGGGCGCGAGATCCTGGCGGCGGGCGGCAACGCCGTCGACGCGGCCGTGGCGGTGGCGTTCGCGCTGGCGGTCAGTTGGCCCGAGGCGGGCAACCTGGGCGGCGGCGGCTTCATGCTGGTCGCTCCGGCCGACGGTCGCGAGGCGGTTTGCGTGGAGTATCGGGAACGGGCTCCCGAAGTCGCCTCGCCCGAAATGTACGATCCGGCCGAAAGCCGTTACACGCACCGGGTGGTCGGCGTGCCGGGCACGGTCCGGGGTCTGGAACTGGCTCACCGGCAGTACGGCAGCCTGCCGTGGGGGCGATTGTTACAGCCGGCGATTCGGCTGGCGGAAGAAGGGGTCGAGGTGGACCAGCACCTGGCAGGCTCGCTGCGCGGCGTGCTGGAGCAGGAGAGCGTGCGGACCGAGGCGAGGTACGACGAGCTGCGGCGAGTGTTCGGCCACCCGCGGCAGCGGGCGTGGCGGGCCGGCGACCGCTTGCGACAACCGGAACTGGCCGCGACGCTGCGGCGGATCGCCGAGCATGGCGCGGACGACTTTTACGAAGGTCACATCGCTCGGCAGATCGTGGCCGAGATGCGCCGCGGCGGAGGGCTGATTTCGGCCGACGACCTGCGGCAGTACGCGGCCGTGTTACGAACGCCGATTCGCGGCGCCTATCGCGGCTACGAAGTGCTGGGACCGCCGCCGCCCAGTTCCGGCGGCATCTGCCTGGTGCAGATGCTGCACGTGCTGGAACCGCTGGAGTTGCGGGCCGAGCCGCGGTTTTCCGCGCGGACCCTGCACCTGACCACCGAGGCGATGCGGCGCGCGTACCTCGATCGGGCTCGGCACCTGGGCGACGCGGACTACGTGGCGATCCCGCCGGAGTTGACTGCCAAGGAGTATGCCGAGCGGCTGGCCAGGGAGATCACGCCGGACCGGGCCAGCGACAGCCGGGCGCTGGCTCCCGACATTCCGCTGGCCCCCGAAGGCGATCAGACGACCCACTTTTCCGTGGTCGACTCCAGCGGTATGGCCGTCTCGAACACCTACACGCTGGAAGCCAGTTGGGGCGCGCGGATCGTCGTCCGCGGGGCCGGCTTTCTGCTGAACAACGAGATGGGCGATTTCAACTGGCAGCCGGGCGTCACCGGCCGGCGGGGACAGATCGGCACGCCGGCCAACCTGATCGCGCCCGGCAAACGCATGCTCAGCAGCCAGACGCCCGTGATCGTCCGCCTCGACGGCCGCGTGGTGCTGGTGGTCGGCAGCCCCGGCGGACGGACGATCATCAACACGGTGTTGAACATCCTGGTCAGCGTGCTGGAGTACGAGCTGCCGTTGAGCGACGCGATCGCCGCCCCGCGAACACACCACCAGTGGCTGCCCGACACGTTGTATTTCGAAGGACTGCGGGACGAGCGGCATCAGGCGGCGATCGAACAGTTACGAGCCATGGGACACGACGTGCAAAGCCGCGGCAAGCAAGGCTCGGCGCACGCGATCCGCGTGGACGGGCCGGGCGGTCGGCTGGAAGGCGTCGCCGATTGGCGTCGCGGAGGCTATGCGGCCGGGCTGCCGAAACCTTGAGTTGGCGTCGCGGGGCTACCGATAAGAGGTGTGCTTTTCAGGCGGGAGGAAAGGGCCGGGAGGCGCGAGCCGGCCGGAGAGCTTGCCTGAACGGAACAGACAGACAAACCAGCCCCAGCCGCGAAGGGAAGACGCCGCCATGAAACTTTGCCTGACTCGGACAACTCGCAACCTTTTGCGCCTGGGCACGCTGGCGGCCGGCTGCCTGCTGCTGTCCAGCCCGGTACTGGCCCAGGTCGTGCCGGGAACCGGCTATCAGGTCACGCAAGTCGGCGACGACTTCGAGGACGAGGACTGGTCGTACGAGTACAACTTTCCCAAGAGCAGCAGCGAACAGGACGAGCAGGTCCGGGCCCCCGTCGGGCGTTCCACCAACGGACGCTGGTTCGAGAGTACCAAGCGGGGACAGCCCGACGAGATGCGCCGCGTGGCCACGCCGCCCGACGGGCTGCCCGGCAGCAACGGTTCGCTGCTGATCCGCACGCTGCGTTCGGGCGTTCCGGGCACGCTCAGCCACCAGATGCAGCAGGACGATCTGCTGCTGAACATCAGCCAGCGGATGGGCGGAACCATCCCCGTGTCGCGGACGCCCAACTTCGTGGTCCGCGTCTGGCTGCCGCCGTTCGACCAGTGGGAAGACCGCAGCGGCCCGACGTTCGCCGTCCGCGCCGGCCTGCGGACAACGAAATACGAGACCTCCAAGGGCCTGTTCGGCGGGCGGCGGGAGCCCAAAACGGAACCGTACTGGCCCGGCATGTTCATCCAGTTCGAAAGCGAGACCGACCGGCAGTACGAGCGGGACGGAGCGTTCTTCACCGTCCGGGCCACCCGCAACGGGAGCGATTTCCGCGGACCGCGGATCGAGCAGACCGGCTGGTGGACGCTGGGCATGTCGATCACGCCCGACGGCCAGTTGCACTACTACGCCAGTCCGGGAGTGGACGACCTGACGCCGGAAGACTATATCGCGTCGCAGTTCCCGTATGGCTTCCGCGCGGAGACGTTCAACACGTTCTTCTTCAACATCTGCAACCGGGACGACGGCAGAACCTGGTCCACCAGTTGGATTATCGATGACCCGCAGTTGTACGTGTTGCAGCGATAGTGTCGCCTTTCGCTCCGCGAAAGTAGCGACGGGCAACTACAGTTGGTTGACCACCACGATGCCGATCAGCGAGACCAGCAGCAGGCCGCTGAGGACCATGCCGATGGTGGCCCAGCGGCGGTAGCGGCGTTCGTCTTCGAGTGCCCGCTGCGTCCACTCGACTTGCTCCTGTTCGTCGAGCAGCTTGTCGATCACGCCGCGGACGAACGCCTGGCGATCGGGCGACTCGCCGGTGGCGGCAAAGTAGCAGCCGCTGAACAGGAACGGATCGTCCTGAGGCGTCTGCTGCTTGTCGAAACCGAAGCCGCGGCCCAGCACTTCGGCCAGGCGGGTCTTAAGCGTGCAGCGGACCTTGCACAGCAGGCCGTACAGCCGGGTGTTTCCCGGGCGGGTCAGGGCGCCGCGTTCGCGGAACAGCGTGTAAACCCAGTCCTCAAAGGCCCCGCAGACGTGGGCGCTGAGCGAATCCATTTCCTGCGGGCTGGCCTGGCTGCGAACGTCGTAGCCCTTGCCGAAGCGCTGCGTCGACGCCGGTTCGCGCCCCACGCGCCGGACCAGCTCGCGGAAGCCCGGTTCGCGCTCCATGCCGGTGATGAGCACGGTGACGGGACAGCGCAACTGCAGTTCCCGCTGGACCGTCAGCAGGTCGGACTTGACTGCCTTTTCCGTCTCCTCCGCCTCGCGCGGCGATGACTGCACCAGGGCGAACGGGATCAGGGCCAGGATGCCGTTGACCGGGCAGACCGGTGCCCGCACGCGGCGCAGCCGCTGGCAGATATAGGCCAATTGCTGCAGGCGCTCGGCCGACTCGTGCGCGGGAACCTGAGCGATCTTGCCGGTCAGCGAGGGGCTGCGGCGGCTGGTCCCGCCAGCAATCGCGGGCGCGGCGGCCGCTTCCGGCCGGGCGACCGGCG
>JAGFJK010000014.1 GCA_024102795.1 Pirellulaceae bacterium | reverse complement strand
GGGGCTGGGCCAACTGCTGATCCAGGACACGCAGGCCGACAGTCCGATCCGGCTGAATGTGGCTCGTTACCACGTCAACGTCGTACTGCGTCCGCCCGTGGCGCTGATTCAGATCGACCAATCGTTTTACAACCCGTTCGGCAGCCAGCAGCAAGGCACGTTCGTGTTCAATCTGCCTCGCGGCGCCTCGGTCAGCCGGTTTGCCATGTACGTGACGCCGACGGAGTTGATCGAGGGCGAGCTGATCGAACGCCAGCGGGCTCGCACGATCTACGATTCGATCGTCAACCGCCGTCGCGACCCGGCGATTCTCGAACAGATAGGCGACAACCTGTTTCGCATGCAGGTGTTTCCCGTGTTCGCCCGGGATACGAAACGGATCCTGCTGGACTATACCGTGCCGCTGACGGCAATCGACGAATCGTTCGAGTTCCGGTTGCCGCTGCTCTCGGATCTGGAGCCGATCTGGGACTTTCGGCTGCAGGGAGTGGTGACTACGTCGCCGACGCCGACCGACCTGTTCTCGGCCAGCCACCCGGAACTGGCGTTTGAGCAGGCCGAGAATGGGGCCGTGCACTTTCAGTTCGCTCGCCGGATGCACGATCCAGACGCTGATTTTCTGCTGTCCTGGCGGCAGGCCGGCGCAAGGGAGCCGCAGGTGCGCACGTATCGGGCCGAAGCGCTGCCCGTCACAGCGCCGCCCGGCGCAACCGGCACCAACCAGCCAGGACGAGCCAATTCGCAAGCCGCGGCTCCCACGGACCCCTGGGCCGGGCGCGAGGCGACGTACTTCCTGGCCACGCTGACGCCGCCGCCAGCCAGCGACGCGCCCCAACCGGCCGACGTGCTGATCCTGTCCGACACGTCGTCCGGCAGCCTGGAACACAGGCCGCGGATCGGCCGAGCGGTCCGCTGCCTGGTTCACAATCTGAGGAAACAGGACCGGGTCCGCTTGGCGGCGGTCGATGTGGGTTTGCGCGAGCTGTCGGGCGAGTGGCTGCCCGCGGGCGGCGAGCAGGCCAGCCGGCTGCCGGTGGCCTGGGACGAGCAGTTTTTTCTCGGCGGGACCGACTTGCTGACCTGTGTTCAAGCGGCCGCGGACCTGTGGGATCCGTCGCCCGATCGGCGCCGCGTGCTGGTGTACATCGGAGACGGCAAGGACACGTCGGGGCCGCAGGCCGCCAGTGTGCCGGCCGAACAACTGGTTCGAGCGCTGTTGGCGCAAGCCGCGCAGTTTGCTGCCATTCGAGTGGGCGACGACGAAGCGGGCCAGGCGCTGCTGGACGCCTGGGCCGATGGCTGCGGCGGCCTGGTATTCGATGGAGGCCGCCGCGGCGACCTGGAGCAACTATTCCGCTGGACGACGCATGGCGTGCCGCGGCCTGTTCAGGACCGGGTCGAACAGTCGGAAGGAGTCGCGGCGGACGATCTGTTCCTGCCCGCTCGCCGGCTGCCCTGGGAGGCGATGCACGTGCTGGGCCGCGCGGCCGACCCCGACCAGGTTCGGCTGAAAGTCAGCAGCTTCGACGGCGAACCGGTAGCGCTTCACAGGATCAGCCTGCTGGCTCAACCCGCCGAATCGGCGGAGGATAACGTTTTCCTGGGGCGTTTGTGGGCTCAGCGCAAACTGACTCAACTGGTCGCGGAGGATCAGCGGGCCGGCGCGGAGCAGAACCCGGACGCGGCCGATTCACCCCGGCAGCGGATCGTGGCGTTGTCGCGCGAGTGGAGTCTGCTTTCGCCGCTGACGGCCTTTCTGGTGCTGGAGACCGAAGCCGACTACGGGCGCTGGAACATCAAGAGGCAACAGCGGCGGCGCTACTGGCGGCCAGCCGGCGCGCTGGATCAGGAACCGCTGCCGGCCGAGTGGTTGCAGCGCGTCCAGGCGGCCGCCAAGGGCCAACTCTCGGCGGCCCGCGATCCAGTGCTGGTCGACCAGGGCGAACCGCTGCGACAGGCCGCCGCCAGCGGCCAACCATACGCTCGGCGGCGCGAGCAGTTACTGCGCACGCATCCGCTGTTCCGCACGCCGGCGGGAATCGAGCTGCCGGCCGAGGCTTCGCTGCTGCCGCTGCTGCTGGCCTGGTCCAGCGGCAACCGCCCCACGAGCCACCTGGTTCAACCGCTGCTCAAACCGGTCGACCTGCCCGCTCGCCAGTTGTCGCTGGCCGAATTCGCCGCCTGGCTGGAAGAGGCCGTGGAGGTACCGGTGGAGCTGGATCGGCGGGCGCTCGACGACGTGGGCCACGGCACCCAGACGCGGCTGGAATCCCTGGGGTTCGCCCGCTTGTCGGCCGCCAGCTTGGCCGAGTTTCTGTTGAACCAGCACGATCTGGTGCTGGTTGAAGATGACGATCGGTTGCTGATCACCACGCAAGAGGAGACCGAGGGTCGCCAGACCACTCGGCTGCTGCCGGTCGACGACCTGCTGATTTCCGACCGAGCCACGCCGCTGGAGCGGTTGGCGGCCGATCCGCGCGAGCAGCTCAAGCTGGACGCCGAACAGCGACTGAGGCGCCGGCTGCTGCAGCCGCTAAGTATTGACTTGCGGGAGGTTCCGCTGGAGAAGGCCCTGCAGGAATTCCAGACGCTGCTGGGCGACAACCTGCTGGTGGATCTGCGCGGGCTGCGGGACATCGGCCAGGCAATTGACGCGCCCGTCACGGTGCTGGCCAGACAACTGGAGGCTGGCAAGGCCCTGCGGCGGATGCTGGCCGAACTGGACCTGGACTATCGCCTCGACCACGAAGCGATCGTGGTCACGACAACTGAGGAGATCGAACGCAATCTGAAGACCCGGCTGCACAGCGGGCGAGGCGTGGTCGTCTCGTGGCCAAGTTTGGAACCGGCTTTGGAGCCAGGCGCATCCCCGATGAATCCGTGGGCGCCGGGTGCGTGGGGATTCCGCGGCGGCTGGTTCGGCAGGGGTGTTAGCGGCGGACTTGGCGGGATGGGAGGAGGCGGGTTTGCGGGCGGTGGTGGCGGCTTTGGCGGCATGGGCGGCGGTGGCGGCTTGGGCGGTGGTGGTGGCGGCTTTGGAGGCGGTGGGTTCGCCGGCGGGCTCGGCGGCTCCCTGGGTGCGCCCAGCGGCGGCGTGTTCGGCGGTCCGGCCGGGGAACAGGCCGAGCAGCCCACGGAACGGATGTCGCAGGGCGGGACAGGGGACTTCGATCCGCTCGACACCCCGGCGCCCAGCGTGACGTCGGTCATTCCGGTCGTCAACGGTGATGAACCGGCCGCGGGCAGTTCGAGCACGCCTGCCGCTGGTCCTGGCCTCGGCAGTCCGGCCGAACAGACCTACCAACCGGACGCCGACAGCCTGATCGCGGCGATCACCTCCATCGTGGACCCGATCCAGTGGGACGAGGTCGGCGGGCCATCGTCGATCGAATTCTTTCCGCCCACGCTGGACCTGGTGGTCTCCGGCAGCGACCAACTGCATGAGGAAATCGAGCGGTTTCTCGCGGAGCTTCGCGAGCGGCCCTTGGCTCTGGGCGATCGCGCGGGCGCTCGGCTGGCCGAACCACCGCGGGTCAGCGCCAGCGAGGTCAGTCCGGCGGACCTGGACGGACTGATTCTGTTGCTGACCAGCACGGTGCGAGTGGAAGATTGGGAAGACGTCGGCGGTCCCAACGGCATCCAGGCCGATGGCCCGCACATGCTGCTGCTGGTCCGCGCGGATCAACGGACGCATCGCGACGTGGATCTGCTGCTGACCCAGCTCCGCCGCAGCCGCTACGAATGGACGCACGGCGACGCGCCTTGGCAAGGCGGAGCGGCCGGACTGAATGGCCAAGGCCTGGCCAGGCTGGATCCCGCCGCGTCGCTGGCCGGGCTGCCGGAACCCGCCGCGGAGGAGCTGCGGCTGCTGGCCGCTCGCCAGCCGGACGACGGAGTCAGCCGGACGTGGAGACTCGCCCTGGGCGATGCCAGCTCGCCACCGCCAGCCGCGCCGCTTGAACTCACACTGCGCCGGCAAGGCGACTGGCTGCAACTGGACTGGCGGCAACTGGGGGGCCCATCCCAGACGCTGCGGATCGACGGGCCGCGAGCGGCCGTGGCTCACACCGGGCTGACGCTGGTCGAGCTGGGGCCGTGGTCCGAAGCCGCTCGGCAGCGGATCGACGGCCTGCTGCCCTGGCTGCCTCACCGCACGAACGAGGAGTTGGCCCGGCTGTTCGAGATCTCGGAGCTGCCGCTGGCGGACAATGCAGCGGACGCGGCAGAGACCCAGCTCCTGAAGCTGGTGCCCGCGGGGCTTGATCCCGAAGGCGATTCGTACCTTGCCCTGGCCTTGGATACGCGCTCGGGCAGACCGCGATGGATCGAAGCCCGGCGGGACGGACAGGTCGTCTCGCGGCTGCGCCGGCATGCGGCCGAGGGAGCGCACGGGCCCGGCTGGGAGTCGGTCGAACTGCTGGACGCCGACGGCCGGCGGCGAGCGGTCTGGGAAAGCGTGGCCGTGCGCCGCGAGCAGGAGCGGCCGCCGGGGCTGGCCGCGGGCTGGGGTGATGCGCTGCTGGTTTCGCTCGCCATGGCGAGCGGGGGACGTCAGTCCCCTGTTTCTCAGGCTTCCAACTCGGACCCTCGCCAAATCTTCGAACTGCTGCGGCAACACCAGTGGCGGCCGGCCCAGGATCGGATTCAGCGTGAGCTGGTCTCGCGGCCGGGGCAACCGCTGCTGAGGCTGCTGAGAGCCTGGTGCCAGAGCCGCTTGAGTGCGGCGGGCGGTGAGGCGGGTTTGCCGGCCGAGCTGGTAACGGACCTGCGTCTGGTGGCTTCGAGCGGCGCGGGCGGACTGATCCGAGCGATCCAGTCCGCGAATTTCCCGCAACTGACGCCCTCGCTGCTGTACGACATCCTCAGCCGGCAGCCGCTGGCCAGCCGATCATCCGACGACGCAGAGCGGCTGGCCGAGTTGGCGTTGCGCGTGTCCCAGGTGCCGGCGGCCGTCGATGCCGCTCGCCACAGCCTGGCATTGACGCGTGATCCTGCCCAACGGCACGAGCGCACTCGGCTGCTGGTCGAGGCGTTGCTGCGCGACCAGCGGGGCCAGGAAGCAGTCGACGTGGCCAGCACGTGGCTGGAAACCGACGTCCCGGCGCGCGACGTGGCCGACCTCACGGGTCTGCTTGGCCGACTGGGCCAGCGGGCCGAAGCCGACCGGTTGCTCGTGCGGCAGCTCGAACGAACCTGGTCGCTGGCCGACCGCCAGTTGCTGGTCCGCCGACGAGCCGATCTCCATGAGGGGCTCGAACGCTGGCGGCTGATCGGGCAAGCCATCGAGCTGGACGAGAAAACGGGCGCGGCACGGACAGACCTCGAGACGTTGCTCGGTGAACTGCATCGGCCGGAACAGGCGGCGACCGCCGGCCAGTTGGCTGAAGGCACCGGTTCCCAGACTCTCCGGATCGCCTTATGGCTGACGGAAGCTCGCTTGACGGCCGAGGGCCGCCGGGCGGTCGAGCTGATTGAGCGCGTGCATCGGGCCGGCGGTTTGCCCGCCGGGAGGCTAAGCTGGGCCTGCCAGCAACTGATCGCGGGCGGCAAGCCGGAAACCGCGGTGGAAGTGCTGGAACGCGAGTTGCGGGCCGGGCGTCGGCTGGACGTTCAACAGCGCGGCCTGCTGGCGGCGGCCTACGAACTGGCGGAAAGGCCGCTCGACGCTCGTCGAGCGGGATCGAGCGACCCGGAGCCCGACGAGACGCTGCCGCAGCCGGGCCTTCCGCCGGCCGCGGGGTTCTTTTAATGCACTCGTGGCCGGCGGGACGAGTTTAGAACGAGTGCAAACGCCCCTCCCCAGACCTCCCCGGAAGGAGGTCGTGCAGCTTTTAAGTTGTGTTGGGTATGGAACTTGGGATGAGGAACCAATGGTCAGATTGACTTCGCCGGCCCCCCTCACAATCCCTCTGGCCCCCTCCCCGGCTTCGAGATCGTGCAGCTTTTAAGTCCTTTGCCAGCAAGTTTCAGGATATTTTGGTCGACTATTCGATCCGGTTTCCGAACCGGCGCGGGAAACCCCACAAATCACTTCTGGCCCCCTCCCCGATTCGGGGAGGGCTGGGGAGGGGCTCTTCTGGCACTTCCAAACTCAACCCGCGCCAAACATATCCGCTCTATTACCATCTGAACGCATACATCCGGTCCCGGGTTCCAAACCCGAATTACAAAGAATCCGCGTGCCTTCCAGTCCATTCTGCGCGTTGAACAACTGGTTGACCGCTCTAACCCCGCAGGCCCCTCCCCAGCCCTCCCCGAAG